>CAYVXN010000016.1:0-14248 GCA_964455135.1 uncultured Mycoplasma sp. | reverse complement strand
AAGAGGTGTAATATTATGTTTTATGATGAAAGACAAGCAATAGAAAAGTGTGAAGAAGAACCGTCCCAGATTTTTAATCTAATAGATGAAGGACACTTAGAATTAGTAGATAAAATCTTAAGGAAAAGAAATACAGACATCAACATAGTAAATGAAAATGAAGACGACATCTTAAGTTACTTACTAAAGAAAAATCACTATGATTTAGTTTTAAAACACATGAAGAAAAAAGACTGGAATGTAAACCATCAAAATAAAGAGGGGGACACATTTGCACATATACTAGTAACAAAAAAATATCTAGAAGTTATTGATATAATAAAACAAATTCATAAAAACAAAAACTTTATTCCAAATATCAGAAATAAAAATGGCGAAACAATATTAGATAGATCAATTAACAATAATTATATTTATACAACAGTAAAAATTCTAGAAGATGAAAGATTTAATAATATTGATTTAGTATCATTTAAAAAACTTTATGAAAAATATATAAGAAATGATAATTACGGAGTTTACTCAAAAATGAATAATTTAGAAGTAATCGTTGACAACTTAAAAGACAAAGAATTACTTCCAAAATTAACAAAAATAATAAACGCGTTGACAAATAATATAGAAGAAATTAAACAATTAGTGAAAAATAATGATATCAAAACACTTGATAATATGATATATGGAAGTTTAAAAGAAAATAAATAGGTAGATTGTTGATAAATTTACCTATTTATTTTATAATTTAACAAGGAAGTGATTACCATGAACATGCCAGATTTAAAAGAAGCAAGAAAAAGAACTAATAAAGAAGTAATAACAAAAAAATATAAGTCAAATATAAAAAACAAAGAAGTTTTAAAAGACAAAACGTTTTACTTAAAAACTTATGGTTGTCAAATGAATGAACATGACAGTGAAAACATGAAAGCAATATTAAAAGACCAAGGAATGAAAGAAGTAACTGATTTTGAAGAAGCAGATTTAATAATGCTAAACACCTGTTCAATAAGAGAAAATGCCCACAATAAAGTATTTGGAATGTTAGGAAGAATAAAACATCTAAAACAAATAAAAAAAGACATAATCGTAGGAATTACAGGATGTATGGCTCAAGAAGAAGTTGTAGCAAATGAAATAAAAGAAAAATACAAATGGATGGACTTTGTTTTAGGAACCCACAACATTCATCTTTTAGCAGACATAGTCGCAGATTCATTTAAACAAAGAAGCTTAAAAATAGAAGCTCCAAGTATTGAAGGTGAAATAATAGAAAATCTTCCAGTAGAAAGACAAAATAAGTACAAAGCCTTTGTTAATATAATGTATGGTTGCGATAAATTTTGTACTTATTGCATAGTGCCTTATACCAGAGGAAAACAAAGAAGTAGAAATAAAGATGATATCATAAATGAAGTAAAAGAGTTAATAAAAGAAGGATATCAAGAAGTAACCCTTCTAGGACAAAACGTAAATGCTTATGGAAAAGACAGAAACGATAACTACAACATGGCAAATCTTCTTGAAGACATTGCCAAAACAAACATTCCAAGAATCAGATTCATGACCTCACATCCTTGGGACTTCACCGATGAAATGATTAATATAATTGCCAAATATCCAAACATCATGCCAAGTATCCACCTTCCAGTGCAATCAGGAAACACAGATATATTGAAATTAATGGGTCGAAGATACACAAAAGAAGATTATTTAACACTTTTCAATAAACTAAAAACAAAAATAAAAAATGTTGCAATCTCAACAGACATAATTGTAGGATTTCCAAACGAAACAGAAGAACAATTTAACGATACCTTAGACTTAGTAAATGAATGTAAATTTGACCTAGCTTATACATTTATTTATTCAAAAAGAGTAGGAACACCAGCAGAAAAAATGGAAGACAAAGTAACACTAAAAGAAAAAGAACAAAGATTATATAAACTAAATGATCTAATAAATAAATATGCTTTAGAAAATAACAAAAAGTTAGAAAACAAAATATTGCCAGTTTTAGTAGAGGCAAAAAGTGACAAAGAAGGTTATCTAATGGGATATTCTGATACTAATAAATTAATTAATTTAAAAGGACCAGAAAATATAATTGGAAAAATAGTAAATGTTAAAATTCTTGATGCAAAAACATGGAGCCTAAACGGAGAATATGTAGAATAATAAAATTAATGCAAATGTATACAAAAAAGTTAGTGTGCCATATAAATAAAACACTAACTTTTTTGCTGATTATCGACTAATTCTATAATTTAACTTTAATATTTTTAAAATTTAGTATACAATAATAATGTGACATAAATTAAAATATCATTTCTTATTTATACTTAAACTACTTTTATAAAATCTGATTTAAGTTATGATATAAAAATTAAAAAAGTGAGGTAAAAAAATGAAAAGTACTAAAATAATGATAGAAAAAGTAAAAGCGATTAATCCAAAACGTTTAAACATGTTAGCAGAAAAAATAGCAAAAAAAAACAATAAATCTGTATTATACGTAAAAATTGATATGATTAAAAATTTTCTTAAATATAAAATTGGATATACAGATTATTTCAAAAGTGATTACATCAATTTAACAAAAAAAGAAAAAGAAGATTATGTAACTTCTAGAAATTTTTTTAATATACTAGAATACCTAAATCCAAGAGAATATCGTGTTATTACTAAAGACAAATTAGTATTTAATAAAATATTTAAAGACTATTTAAAAAGAGAATTTATCGATGTAAGAATTTCGTCAGAACAAGAAATAGAAAAATTTATAAAAGGAAAAAACTATATTTTTGCTAAACCAACTACTGATTTTGGAGGACACAATATAGAAAAAATAAAAGTTTCATCTATAAAAAACATTAACCAGTTCAAAAAAACATTACTAGATAACAAACAATACTTATTAGAAGAAGAAATTATTCAGCACAAAGATTTTGCCAAATTAAATCCAAACACAGTTAACACAATAAGATTGGTTACTCTTTATAACGATGGAAAAGTTTATCTTATTGGAAATTCTATAAGAATTAGTTTAGATGAAAATCCTGCTTTAGCTTGTAGAGATTTAAACGCCAAATTAGATGAAAATGGTAATCCAATCGGAGATTTTGTTGATGATGATGGAGAAGTATATAAAATTCATCCATTAACTGGTTACGAATTTGATAAATTTAAAAAAGTACCATTTGAAAAAGAAGCCATAGAATTAGTTAAAGAAGCTGCTTTAAAAATTCCAGAGTTAAGATACATAGGATGGGATATAGCAATAACGGATAATGGTCCTGTTTTAATCGAAGGTAATGAATACCCGAGTTATGGCCTTATTCAAAATCACACTTTAGATAAAAACGAAAAAGGACACCTAAAAACACTAAGAGAAATACTTGGAGATGAAATAAACAACATAAAACTAAATAAATAATGAGAAAAAACACTAAAAACAACCCCTAATAAGTATAAAAAACTAGACAAACATATAATTAACTGATATAATACAAAACGAGTAATTGAGTTACTCCTTGCTTCAATAAAGAAGCCATAAGTCCAAAAGGAGGTGTAAAGTATGAATAAGTACGAAATCATGTTTATAGTAAAACCAACATTAGAAGAAGCAAACATTAAAAAATCATTTGAAGACATGAAAAAGTTACTAACAGATAACAAAGCAAACATACTTGAAGAAAAAGAAATGGGACAAAGAGACCTTGCTTATGAAATCAAAAAACATAAAACAGGTTACTATTTTCTTTTAACAGTAGAAGCACCAAAAGAAGCAATAAACGAATTTAATCGTATTGTTAACATAAGTGATACTGTTATCCGTGCTTTAGTAACAAAAATAGAAGATTAGAGGTGCGAAAAATGAATAAAGTATTTTTAATAGGAAGATTAACAGCTGATCCAGAATTAAGATATACTTCGTCAAATTTACCAGTTGCATCTTTCTCACTAGCGGTAAATAGAAGTTTTACTTCACAAAGTGGAGAAAGAGAAGCTGATTTTATTAATATAGTTGTTTGGAATAAACAAGCAGAAAACTGTAAAAATTATTTAAATAAAGGCAGTCAAGTTGCAATCGATGGACGAATTCAAGTAAGTAAATATCAAGATCAAAGTGGTCAAAATAGATACAGAACTGAAGTTGTTGCAAATAATGTTCAATTTTTAGATACTAAAGCAAGTCGCGAACAAAGAGTAGAAAATAATAGTGTTAATCCATATAATCTGGGAGAACAAAAAGAAGTTAACCTAAACGATATTCCAGATGATCCGTTTAAAGATTTTGGAGCAGAAATAAAAATTGAAGAAAATGACTTGCCATTTTAATCTATAAGGAGGAAAAAACATGGCAGAATTTTATAAAAAAAGAAAAAAAAGATGTTACATGTGTGAAGGTAAACAAATTAATTACAAAGATGTAGATATTCTTAAAAAATATACCAATGAAAGAGGAAAAATCCTTCCAAGACGTGTAACTGGAGCTTGTGCAAAACATCAAAGATATATTGCCGGAGAAATTAAAAAAGCTCGTGTTATTGGCTTATTACCATTCGTAAAATAAACATTAATTTGTTTATTTTTTTGTTGTTTTGATATATAATAGATATTAAAAAAAAGGAGAAGATATTATGAATGCTGAAAATAAAAAAATTAACACAGAAAAAGATATAATAAAATATTTTGAGAAAAACATACTTGATAACATATTAATGATAAAAAAAAGAACAGATGAAAAAACTGGCAACGTAGTAATTTATCCAAGTGTAGAAATAACAGAAATATTAAAAATGAACTTGTCAGATGAACAAAACAATAGAATACTAAATTATCTAACAGAAAATGGAATTACCATAAGCGATCAACATAACCAAATGGATAAAAATATAGAAAACTATAATTATGTTTGTGCGTTTAAACAAAAAGTCTTACCAAAACAACTAACCCAAAAAGAAATAACAGAAAAATTTGCCTTATTAAAAATGACAAATGATCCAATAATAAGAGAACAATTAATCTTAAACGGTCTTCATAGGGTTCCTTTTGTCGCACAAAAATTTGCTAAAGAGTATGGACTAAATCAATATGAAGTAGAATCATATGGATATGAAGGAATAATAAAAGCAGTAGATAAATTCGACTATACAAAAGGTACTGATTTTTTCTCGTATGCCAATAAATGTATAATAAGAGAAATAATAAGAGGAATACCAGATCTGGAATACTTACAAAACATAACATTTGAAATGTATAATGCTATCAAAAATCAAGAAAAAGAGCTTAACTTAGAACAAGATAAAAGCAAATCTATGGCAGAAAAAATAACAGATTATCTAATACAAAGTGGGCATTTATCACAAAAAAGCAAAAAAAAATATTTAACAAAAATTGAACTTTTATTAACAACAAGCTTAGAAGAATTATCTGAAAATCAAGAAGAAATAATTTCAAATAAAAATGAAATAAATGATATTGAAAAATTACAATTAAAAAAAACACTTAAAGCTTTAATAAAACAACTACCTCAAAAAGAACAGATTGTAATAACAGAAAAATATGGATTAAATGATGGAATAGAAAAAAGTTACAAAGAAATAGAAGAAATTTTAAATTTATCAGAACAAAGAATAAAACAACTAGAAGCAAAAGCTTTAGTGAAATTAAGATATAAATCTAAAGATGAAAAAATAAAGTCATCTATAGAATTAGAAAATTACGGAGAAGATACATTAGAAGAATATCATAATACATATAAGAGAAGATAAAATAATATATATTAAAGTATAAAAATTCAAGATTAATTTCTTGGATTTTTAAATACAAAACTTGCTACTCTAATAGTATAATGATATAATATTTAAAGAAACAAGGAGGCATATTATGAGTCTTAAAGAATTAAAAAAACAAATAACCAAAGAAATGTTATTATCCAAAAATGTATTTTTAGTTGCACACAACAACATAGACTTAGATGCCTTTGCATCTATGGTAGGATTCACTCTAATAACAAAAAAATTTAAAAAACAAACCTACTTAATCATAAATGATAAAGAAATAGAACCTGCAACAAAATCTGCAATTGATAAAATGATCACAAAAGTTAATATAATATCCTCAAAAGAAGCAAAAAAGTTAATAACTCCAAAATCAATTTTATTTATTTTAGATACTAACAAACCAAAGTTAATAAGTTGTGAAAAATTATTACCAAATTTTAAAACAGTTACAGTAATAGATCACCATACAAAATCTAGTGAAACACTTAAATCAAAAAATCTTCACATCGAAGAAAGAGCAACATCAACTTGTGAAATAGTAGCAAGTCTTTTAAATAAATTTAGAATAAAAGTACCAAAACAATATGCAACATTATTGCTCGGAGGAATAGCACTAGACACTAACAATTTTATGTATAAAATGACAAGAAAAGCATTCTTTTATTGCTATTACTTAGCAACAAAAGGAGCAGATATTGATGAAGCACAAATGTATTTAAAACAAGATCTAGAAGAATACGTAAATCGTTCAAAAATGGTTGGTAATACCAAAATAGATGGAGAAATAGCTATAGCAACAGGACAAAAAGGGAAAATTTATACATCACAAGAATTAGCAAAAACAGCAGATCTTCTTTTAGAATTTAAAGGAATAAAAACATCGTTTGCAATAGGATACTTAGACAAAAATAAAGTCGGAGTAAGTGCCAGATCAATTAAAAGAATTCATGCTGGAAAATTAATGGAAAATTTCGGTGGTGGAGGAAACAAAACCGAAGCAGCAGCAGTTATAGAAAATACAAGCATTAAAAAAGTAGAACAGCAAATAAATGAAAAAATAAAATAAGAAGGTGAAAATATGAAAGTAATCTTTATAAAAGACGTAAAAGGTCAAGGACAAAAAGGAGAAATAAAAGAAGTAAAAGATGGTTATGCAAAAAACTTCTTAATTAAAAATGGTTATGCAATAAAAGAAACAAAAGAAAGTTTAAAAATTCTTAATCGCGAACAACAAGCAAAAAAACAAGAAGATGAAGAAAACAGAAAAAAAGCATTAAAAGATAAAGAAAGTCTAGAAAAAGAAAAATTATCTTTTATAGTAAAAACAGGAGAACATGATAAGGTATTTGGAAGTATCTCAGTAAAACAAATAAAAGAAAAATTAGATCAAAAATACAAATTAGATAAAAAACAAATAATAATCAATAATCCTATAGCGTCACTAGGATTTCATGAAGTACAAATAAATTTATACAAGGATATCGTTGCCACCATAAAAATAGAAGTAAAAAAGTAGGTGTTGTTTATGAAAAAAGAAATACCCAATAATATAGAAGCAGAACAATCTGTTTTAGGGTCAATGTTACTATCAAAATATGCTCTTCAAAAAGCAGTAGAAACCCTAACAACAGATAGTTTCTTTTTAGATAAACATGCAAAAATATTTTCTGCTCTAAAAAACTTACAATCAAAAAAAGTAGCAGTAGACATAACAACCTTAACAACAGAATTGAAAGATCAAAACACATTAAATGAAGTCGGAGGAGTAGAATATTTATCTGAAATTTTAGAAAACACTCCAACTGCAGCAAATATAGATCACTACATAAAAATAGTAGAGGATAAAAGTATTTTAAGAAACTTGATAGAAGAAGCAACAGAAATAGCAACTCTAGGATACACAAACGAGTTTTCTATAAACGAAACTCTAGATAAAGCAGAAAGTAAAATATTAAACGTAGTAAAAAACAGAAAATCATCAGACATTAAACAAATGCCAGAAGTTCTTACAGAATTTCAAGAAAACTTAGAAAAGCTAGCAAACAACAAAGGAAAAATAAGTGGTATGCCATCAGGATTTTACGACTTAGATAACATAACAGATGGATTTCACAAGAACGAATTAGTCATCCTAGCAGCACGTCCTGCCATGGGAAAAACAGCACTTGCCTTAAATATTGCAACAAATGTAGCATTAAAATCAAAAAAATCAGTAATCATATTTACTCTAGAAATGCGTGCTGAACAACTAGTATCACGTATGATTTCCTCACTTGGACAAGTAGATGCTAAAAAATTACAAAATGGTTCACTAGATAGCAAAGACTGGCAAAGAGTAAACGAAGCAATAAGTCAGCTCGCAGATACAAATATTTATATAGATGATTCACCTGGAGTAACAATCGGAGACATAAAAGCTAAATCAAGAAGAATAGCTAGTCAAGATGAAAACTTAGGAATAATTTTAATCGATTACTTAACTCTAATCGGAAGTATGGGAAAATATGCCGGTAACAGACAGCAAGAAGTATCAGAAATTTCAAGAGCATTAAAAACTCTAGCTTTAGAACTACAAATACCTGTAATTACTTTAGCCCAATTATCAAGAACTCCAGAGTTAAGAGAAAACAAAAGACCAGTTCTAAGTGATTTAAGAGAATCAGGTTCAATTGAACAAGATGCAGATATAGTAGCATTCATCTACAGAGATGATTACTATAACGAAAATTCAAAAATAGATGATAATATGAGTAAAACAGAAATAATAATCAGAAAAAATAGAAGTGGTAAAATAGGAACTGCAGAAGTACTATTTAAAAAGAATACCTTATCATTTATGAACTATAAAAATGAAGAACAAAAAGAGGTGAAACCTAGTGAATAAATCAAGTTATATTTTTCTTGCCATTTTAGCGTTTGCAATAAGCATAATAATAGTAATATTAGAAAGTACATCTTACGTTTTTTACGAAGCACAAAATGTATACCGCATCTATTTAAATGGCAAATCATTAGGAATTATAGAAAATAAAAAGGAATTAGAAGACTACGTAAATGAAAGACAACAAGATTTAAAAAATAAATACAATGTTGATAATGTTTACATTCCTCAAGGTCTAAAAATAAGACAAGAAACAACTTACAATGAAAAAACAGAATCAGTTGAGAACATATATAATAAAATATCTACCGAAGAAGACTTCACAATAAATGGTTACACTGTTACCATAACAGACGTAAAAGAAAAAGGAAAAAATGAAACTAAAAAAATAAAAGAATATCTTTATATATTAGATGAAGAAGTCCTAAGAGAAGCAGTAAATAAAGTAGTAAAATCATTTGTAGATGAAAAAGAATATGAAGATTACTTAAATGAAACAACAAAAGATTCAAATAATATTGGAGAGATGATTGAAAATGTCTATGTAAAAGAACAAATATCAATAAAAAAAGGAAGAATTCCTGCTAATCAAAAAATTTATCAAACAGAGCAAGAATTAGCACAATATCTACTATTTGGAACAAATGAAAAAAATAAAATCTATAAGGTAAAAGCAGGAGATAGTATAAAAGAAATAGCAAATAATAACAAAATGTCAACCGAAGAATTTCTTATAGCAAATCAAGACCTTTCAGATGAGAATGCTCTTTTATATGAAGGACAAGAAGTAGTAATAAGCTACATTAATCCAATAATAACCATAATAGAGGAAACTCATTCAGTAAAAAAAGAATCGATCCGATATAAAACAATAGAAAAAACAGATGAAAATCTAATGCCAGGGCATTATGAAGTAATTCAAAAAGGTAAAAAAGGTGAAAGTATTATTACTAGAAAAATGAAAAAGCAAAACGGAAAAATAACAGAAGCGATAATAGTTTCTAGTGAAGTAGTAACAGAACCAATAAATAAAATAGTAAAAACTGGTAGCAGTGTTGATTGGGCTTGGCCAACAGTAAGCAATTACACAATTACCGAATACTTTGGTTATGTTCTTAGAAGTGACATTGGAGAAACAGTATCAAGAAGTCACGATGGAATAGATATCGCAGGACTTGGATGTGGTTCACCAATTTATGCAACTAACTCAGGAACAGTAATATTTGCTGGCTGGGGTACAGGATATGGAAATGAAATAGAAATAAGCCATGGTAATGGAATTGTATCAACCTATGCTCACTTAAATAGTATTTACGTCTCAACAGGACAACAAGTAAAAAAAGGTGACCGAATCGGAGCAATGGGGAACACAGGTTATTCATTCGGATGTCATCTTCATTTCAAAACAGAAAAATATGGCACACTTTTTAATCCACTATCACTATTTTAATGAAAATATCAATATTAGCAAGTGGTTCAAAAGGTAATTCAACTCTAATAGAAACAAAACATAAAAACATCCTAATAGACGTTGGATTACCTTTATCAAATTTAGAAAAAAGATTAGAAAAAAGTATGCCAAAAATTGATGTTCTAATAATAACACACACTCATACAGATCACATTAAAGGAATAAACTCAATATTAAAAAAACAAAATCCAATAATCTACACAATAGAAAGCAATTTAGAAGAAAAAATAAATAATTATCCAAACATAAACTATTCTAAAAAACTTGAAGAAGAAAACCTAACAATAGAATTATTTGAATTATCTCATGACGTCCCTTGTGTAGGAATATCAATAAAAGAAAATGAAGAAGAATTAATATATATAACTGACACAGGTTACATAAAAGAAAAATACTTAAAAAAATACCAAAATAAAACAGCTTATATAATAGAAAGTAATTACGAAGAAGAAATGTTAAACAATGGAAAATATCCATTTCACTTAAAACAAAGAATCAGAAGTGATCGTGGTCATATTTCCAATGAAGATACCTGTAGATACTTAAAAAAACTAATCGGAAATAATACAAAATACCTATTTTTAGCGCATCTAAGTGAAGAAAACAATAGTCCCGAAATAGTAAGAAAAAGAGTAGAAAAAACTTTAAAAAACATAGATAATAATATAAAAGAAGTAACTATATGTAGTCAGTATGAAAAAAAAGAATTAAACTTAACGAGGTAAATATGATAAAAATAATATGTATAGGGAAAATCAAAGAAAAATATTTAAAAGATGCAATAGAGGATTATAAAAAAAGATTATCAAAATATACAAAATTAGAAATAATAGAACTAAAAGATGAAACAAATCCAAATCCAAAAATAGCATTAGAACAGGAAAAAGAGAAAATTAAAAACCATTTAAAAGAAACAGATAATATAGTACTATTAGATATAAAAGGAAAAGAGTATACAAGTGAAGAATTAGCGCAGTTCATAAACAAAGAATTAACTTATCAAAGTAATATAACTTTCATAATTGGTTCATCACATGGTTTAGATGAAGAAATAAAAAAGTTAACAACCAAAAAAATATCATTCTCACCACTAACATTTCCTCATCAATTATTTAGAGTAATTCTCTTAGAACAAATTTATAGAAGTTTCAAAATACTAAACAATGAAACTTATCATAAATAGGGATTATCCCTATTTTTTATTGCATAAAATTTTACAGGTGATTATCTTGGAAATAATAAATAAAATTCTCTGGGTCGTAGCAATAAGCTTAATACTAATAAACAGTATTTATTACTCGGTAAAACTAAAATTTCCCCAGTTCAAACTACTAAAAATCCCAAAAAGTCTAAAAAAAACAACAACTTCAACAAATATAACTCCAAAAGACACCCTAATAATGGCCTTGTCATCCAAAATAGGAGTAGGTTCTCTCGCAGGAGTAGCAATATCAATTTACTATGGAGGTTTAGGAACCATTTTTTGGATTTGGATCTCAACCTTCTTTCTTTCTATTATAACTTATCTTGAAAATTCACTTGCCATAATATACAAAGAAAAAGATGGGAAATATCAAAAAAGTGGTCCATCATACTACATAAAAAAAGGACTAAATAACAAAAAATTAAGTCTTATTTATGCAAGTTTGATACTAGTAACATATATATTTCTATTTACATCAATTCAAAATAATACCATAACAACCCTAACAACAAACATATATAGTATAAATAAAGTAATAATATCACTAATCATAACCATAATCGCAGGAATAATAATCACCAAAGGTATAAAAACAATATCAAATATATGTAACAAACTATTTCCAGTCATGATGATGATATTCATTTTAGTAGGAATAATAGTAATAATATCAAATATAGAACAAATTCCTTCTTTGTTAACAAATATTATAAAAGAAGCCTTTTCATCAAACTCATTAACAGGAGGAGTAATTTACACCATAATTATAGCGCTTCAAAAAAGCGTGTTTGCGAATGAATCAGGAGTAGGAACAAGTGCAATAATTTCTGGAACAACAGAAAGTAATAGTTATGAAGTTCAAGGCAATATAGGAATAATTCAAACTTATTTCATAAGTTTTATAGTCCTTACAATAACAAGTTTAATAATATGTACTTCTCCTTACCAAAATATAGAAATAATAAATGGAATAGAACTAACAAAATATGCATTCTCCTATCACCTAGGATCATTCGGAGATATTCTTCTTCTTCTAATTCTCTTATTATTTTCCTTCTCCACAATAATTACTATTTACTACTATGGAGAAAGTTCGTTAAAATTCATAACTAAAAATAAAACAAGTATAAAAGTACTAAAAGTATTAAATATATTTTCCCTTTTTATCGGAGGTATCATAAAAGCAAATATAATTTGGATGTTAATAGATATAGCATTAGCAATCTTAACTATCATAAATATGTACTCAGTTTACAAATTAAAAGACATAATAATGTTAAAACTCTACAAAAAGTGATATAATAAAAAACAAGGAGGAATTATGATAACAAAAAAATGGGACAAAATTTTAGAAGAAGAATATAAAAAAGATTATTTTATTAATATGCTTAAAACTCTGCAAATAGAATATAGAACAAAAACAATATTTCCACCAAAACAAGATGTATTTAAAGCATTAAGACTAACAGACTACGATAATATAAAAATAGTAATTCTAGGTCAAGATCCCTATCATGGAACAGGAGAAGCAGAAGGCTTATCTTTTTCAGTTCAAGATGGAATAAGAAAACCTCCATCACTAAAAAACATCTTTAAAGAACTAAAAGATGATTTAGGGTATGATGAACCAGAAAGTGGATCGTTAATAAGGTGGGCTAAAGAAGGCGTTCTTCTCCTAAACTCACTTTTAACAGTAGAAAAAGATAAACCACTTTCACACAAAAAACTAGGATGGGAAACATTTACAGATGAAATAATCAAAAAAATAAATGAAAAAGAAACCCCAGTAGTATTCATCTTGTGGGGTGCCTATGCAAGAAGTAAAAAAGTTTATATAACAAATCCAAATCACTTCATAATAGAATCAGCTCATCCATCCCCATTTTCAGCAAGAAACGGTTTCTTTGGAAGCAAACCATTTTCAAGAGCAAATAACTTTTTAATATCAAAAAAAATTAGTCCAGTTAACTTTAAACTAGACTAATTTTTAAATATTTCATATTCTTCAAGTCTTCTAATCTTAAAAGACTTATAATCTTCAAATTTAAAAAGTCTAAATAACTTATTAAAATATTTTTTTAAAAATATCTCATTATAATTAAGAACATTAGCATTATAATAATCTTTAAGACCATCAAGATTTTCTTCTAAAAGATTTAAATCTTTAACTCGCTGTTTAAGTTTTTTATTCTTTCCTTCTTTAACAAATTTATTAATATCAAAACTAACATCAAATAAAGCATTTTCTTTTTCATATATAGAAAAATCATCACTATAAGAAAACTTTTCTTTAATCTTATCATTTTTTATATCTTTAAGAAGTTCATTAACAAGTTCATATTTTTTATCTAATACAATATTTATATTTTCTTTAGCAATCTCTAAAGAATTATTAATATCTTTAAGTTTAGAATATTTAAAAAATAAATATCCACATAATAAAATTATAATTATAATCAAAACTCCAATTACATATATCATAAACTCACCTATCTTACTTAAACATTATAACACAAAAAAAAGAACTTTAAAATAAAATTCTTAAATTACTTTATAGTTGATTTCTTCCTCAAACACAATATAATCCAAATAAATTGCAAGAAGTAAATACCACTTACCAGTTTTAGGATCGCTAACTACATAATGATCACGAGCAGCTTGTTCTATTACCCCAGTAAAAACTCTATCGCGCCATTCATTAGAATCTGGAAACGTCATATAAAAACTAGCAACTTTTCCTTTATTACGTCTTAGTATATTTTCAACATAAGATTGTTCCATAGGAAGTTCAGCATCAGGCATATCAGGAACAAGATTGGAGGTATTATATTCTCCGGTAACATTATTAGGGATTCTACTAGAAACCATATTAGGATTAAAATAACTATTATTCATAAAATCATCCT
>CAYVXN010000015.1:0-14256 GCA_964455135.1 uncultured Mycoplasma sp. | reverse complement strand
TCTCCTTTTTAAAACACTATAAACTAAATAAAATAAGATGTAAAATGACCAATTAAAAGATTTTATCAAAATAAAAAGATGAAACATAAATATTATCTTTAGATAAATATATTATTTCATCTTAAAACTTTTATCAATTATTAAGTTTCATACTTTTTTCAAAAAAAAGAAGACTCTAATCTTCTAATTTTTCATCATCTAGTTCATAACTAGAACAAATTGTCTCTTTCTCATCCATTGCTAGTCCACTTTGATTTTTAATTTCAATCTCCCTTAAATCACAGTGATCATCATCACAATTACAATATTTACAAGAATGAACATCACAATTAATATTTTGTTTATTCTTTTCCAAAATTATCACCCAGTACTATTATTAACAAACAAATTATTTTTTATACTTTAATTTTACAAGTTTAGCAAAACTAACTATCAAAGGAGTAACAGCAGTACCACTTCTATATTTAGTAGAACTCTTTCCGCCATTTATCAAAGGTAAAATCTCGATATTCTTTTTCTTAAGTAAAACTCCAAAAAAAGGAATATCATCTTCGATAGTTATAAAATCAAACTTAGAAAGATTTTCATATTTATTATCAAGTTTCACATCAATATGATTAACTTTACCAAAAGAATTTCTTTCATCTAAAGTAGAAACAAAATAAACATCATCCTTATCCCCACTAACAGAAACACCAAGTTCCAAGCAAATATTATTTATATCTTTATTATCTGTCCAAATCTTACCTTTAATATTAGAAATTATTGTACTAAAACTCTCTGCATTACCACTTGTATAAATAACTTCATATCCATCAAGACCTAAAACTTCTAAAATTTGCTTACTAGAAGCCTCCTCAAGTTTTTTAGAATTAAGCCCTAATTTATGCAAAGAATTACTATTACCAATATACTCTAAACTAACCCTATCATATGATTTTAAAATATCTTCCTTCATTTTCTATTAAACATCCTTTTCAAAACTTTACTTCTACTTTCTACACGGGAAGTTTCATCATGTTCATTATCAAAATCACATAAAACATCTATAGGTCTAATTCTACCTTTTCTTTCATATAATCTAACAGGAGAAACAGCATATTTTCCTGGAGAATTATATTTAACATACTCATCAATCTTTAAAACACTAAAAACATTTCCATTACTAAAATCCAAAAACAAATCATTATTCATAAAACCTACAATCTCAGAATCAACTATAACCTGTAAATAACCTTCAGTTATAACAAGATCACAAAGATAAGCTTTATAAATATTTTCTTTATTAAATTTATGATTTAAAAAATCTCTATCAAAAACATTATCTTCTTTCAAAACAAACACTCCTTTCAGTAGAGAATATTATAACACCAAAAAAAAAATAAGTAAATTTTAAAAAAGAAATTGAAAAAAGTCGATAAAAGTAATAAAATGTAAGAGGTGATAAAGATGAAAAGAATAAAAATATTATTATTAATAGCAACCATTTTCCTATTAACAGGATGTGCTAACACTTTAAAATGCAATATAGAAACAAGCAATTATAATTCTTCTATAAAAATAAAATTTAAAAATGATAAACCAGCACAATATAAATTTAAAGATGAAATGAAGTTCTCAAAAGATTCTGCTGATACTGAAATTTATTATCATTCAAAATACAATGAATATAGCACATTAATTTCTGAAAAACATGCCCATTTAAGAAATAAAATAGACAGTGTATCTTTAAAAATAACATATGATTTTACAAAAGATAAATCTGAAGGAGAAAACAAACTCCTAATAAATAGAAACGATACTATAAAAACTGCAACACAAAAAATAGAAAGCTCAGGTTATAAATGCAAATAACCTAAGCTTTTTTATTTATAGTTACTAATCAAATTAGCTAGCTCTTTCTCTTCCTTCTCATTTTTCTTCTTATCAATTGTTTGATCAAACCAATCAGGAACTTTTTCCTCTTGTTTTTTCTTACTAAGAGAAACAGCCTTTTTACTACTTTTCTTATGTTCCTTTATACAAGCATTCATAGCTTCAGGAACAGTTTCTATCCCTAATCTTTTCCAGTGACTAGCAATAGTTTCAATATAATTTTTATTAAGTTTCTTATTATTAACACGAAGACAATAATCGAGTAAAACATTAACAACTCCTGGAGAAAGCTTCAAATCAAGAAGTAAATTCTCAATTATTTGCAAATCTCTAGCAACAACTTTACCATTTTTATATTTACTCTTCAAAAATTGATAAGGATTAGTATTCTCAAAAGTATAAATCATCTTACCTCTTTTAGAACCATCCCCAACTGGACTTTTTAAATATTCAGGCTGAGAATAATGAACAATTGTAGGTAAATTACCACTATTTTCAAACTGATAAAAATTTCTAGCACCTTTCCTAAGTAAATCTTTATCAATCATACCCTTTTCATTAATACAAGTCCTAATAAGACTCTGCATAGTAGAAATATCTATATTATACAAAAATGATAAATTATTAATTAAATTACGTACATCTTTATTAAAAGCTTTTTCATTTATCATATTAGAGTCAAGTCCTGAAATTAATAATTCAAAATCAACAATATCTTTAAATAGAATTTCACCCTTTTTCTTACTAACAATATTATCATTATTAAAAAATGAATTAACAGTAACACTAGTAAAAACATCATCAAACTTAAGTGATATATCTTCATAATCTTTAAGTACAATTCTAGGAAGTTTATAACTATCAACTATTTTTTTATATTCAAGTTTACCTACATTATTATATAAAACCATATTAAGTATAGGATGATTTAAAAATTCACTGGCACTAACCGGAGCATACAAAACATAAACATAATTATTAACAGAACCTTTTTTAACATAAGTTTTTACAAGTCCAATTCCTTCAAGTTTTTCACGAGACTTAACAATATCCTCAAGAGATATTTGCATAACACTAAGTAAATGATGATGAGTAAGTTCTCCCGTAACAAAACTATTCTTTTCCAAATCATTAAGAAGAGTTAAATAAAGAGAAACAGCACTATTACCAATTATAGGTTGATATAGATCAACAAGTATTTTCTTATCAACTTCAGTAATAATACTCTTATTAACAACAATATAACTATCTGCAGGTAAAACCATATAAATCACCAAATTTATTATACAATAAAATAAAAGAAGAAACTACAAAAAAAGAAAAGATATATCAAATATCATTTTCTTATTAAACTATAACGATAACTCATCTTTTTTTTGATTGATTAGATTTCTCTTCTAGTTGTTTTTCAATTTCTTCTGGCAAAATCAAAAATACACCCACTGTTTTCGGCAATTTCAAACCTTCGACACTTTTTAATCCACTTAAATTCAAAGAAACTCCCACTGTTTCAGGTAGTTTTAAACCTTCGGCACTTTTTAATCCACTTAAATCCAAGTATCCATTCACTATTTCAGGTAGTTTCAAACCTTCGGCACTTTCTAGGCACCTTAAATACAAAGAATCTCCCACTGTTTCAGGTAGTTTTAAACCTTCGGCACTTTTTAATCCACTTAAATCCAAGTATCCATTCACTGTTTCAGGTAGTTTTAAACCTTCGGCACTTTTTAATCCACTTAATTCCAAGTATCCATTCACTATTTCAGGTAGTTTTAAACCTTCGGCACTTTTTAATCCACTTAATTCCAAAGATTTCACCGTTTTTGGTAGTTTTAAACCTTCGGCACTTTTTAATCCACTTAAATCCAAAAATCCATTCACTGTTTCAGGTAATTTTAAACCTTCGGCACTTTCCAGACCACGGAAATCCAAGTATCCATTCACTGTTTCAGGTAGTTTTAAACCTTCGACACTTTTTAATCCACTTAAACCCAAAGATCCCCCCACTGTTTTTGGTAGTTTCAAACCTTCGGCACTTTCTAGGCGCCATAAATCCAAAGAATTTCCCACTGTTTCAGGTAGTTTTAACCCTTCAGCACTTTTTAATCCACTTAAATTCAAGTATCCATTCACTGTTTCAGGTAGTTTTAACCCTTCAGCGCTTTCTAGAGATCTTAAATCCAGGTCCCCTATAAATACTTTTAATTTATTTTCCTTTTTTAAGTCTTCTAACGTTAATCCTATTTCTTCTTCATCACAATCAAAAACCTTTGCCAAATCTTGTCTCATATTTCTATTTTTACTTATTTCTAATATTCTCGGATCTTTTTCATAGCCAAATCCTTCTATTTTTCTATCTATTTCATAAATAAATCTTAAATCTTCTTTTGTTAACTCTTTTTTGTGTTCATATTTTGTGTAAACATAGGTTAACATTTTACTATCGTTTATTCTTTTTTTATAATTTTCTTTATCAGAAAAATATTCTAACTTCTTTTCGATTACATCTTCCAAATGCGGTTCTACATTTTGTCCTTTATCTACTCCTCTTATTTCTCCAATTCTTGTTTGTCCATCCATCCTTATTGCAAGTCTTGGTACCTTATAATCACCAGTTTCATCTTTCGTATAATATACATAAAAGTCACCATTTTTAACCTGGCTTTTACAAGTTTCTTCTCCTGCAGTACACCAACCTGTATTATATCCCTGAAGCGAATCATATAATGGTTTATAATTATCTCCTTGATCGTACTTAATCCATTTCCCATCAATATCTCTATTATCATACTGCATTTCTTTTTGTTTTTTTAGAAGTACTGTATATAGTTTAGTAAAACTACCTGAAGAAATTAACTCTTTTAATTCTTCTTCAACTACTTCTCCTTTTACTTGTTTCATTGCTAAATCTATTGATTTTGCTAAAGCCTCCCTATTTAATTCTACAAATGGCGCAACTGTTTTACTATCTCTTTTTCCATATATTCCATTTTCATTATCATAAGCTCCTATTTTAAGCATTCCTTGAAATGCCCAATATTTTGCCCACCATGGATAAAATTTAGAATCTTCACTTATTAAATAATCTATCCAGCTCGATAATGACTTTTTTTGATCCTCCATTATCACTCTTTTATGTTCTTCTATTTCAGTTTTTGTTAAATGATGACCCACTTGATCAAAAGTATTTTTATCTAAAAAATCTATATATTCTTTTGGTATTTCTTTTATTATATATTTATCATAATAGGCTTTTTTCAATAAATCCAATTTTCCTTTTTCTAATGCCTTTTCATGTACTCTTTCTTCTCTGTCTAAATATTTTCTTATTTTTTCATATTTTTTATCACTTACATTTGATGAATGAATTACACTTTGTTTCATATGAATATCACTATATAATTTTGATAAGAATTTTTCTCCCTCATAATTGTATTTTTCCATAACTACCTCCCTATTTTCCATAATAAATATACAATACTTCATAAAAAAAAGCAATCTTTATTAGACTACTCATATTTTTATTAGACTACTCATATTTTTATAAATTTTTTTATCGTTTTATTCACAAAAATCAATCCTTCTCTTAAGCAGAACAAACCTTTTTAAAATTACCCTTTATATCAGAAAGTTTTTCTCCATAAACAGTATCACAAAACTCAAGGCTTTCCAAAAACTCCTTATCACTAACATCATCTATATCAACATAGTATTCGCCCTCAAAAAAATAAACTTTTTTCTTATCAAACAAAAAATAATCAGAGAATTTTAAAAACACATCAGCATCTTCATGAACTACTACTTTTAAATCCACTAAATCCCTAAAAAAATCTATTTCTTCTTCCAAATTAAAATCTATTATCATCCCAATTTTATCTTTTACATAAACATCAACTTTATAAAAACCATATATATCTTTTCTATATTTTCTTCTAAGTTTTATAATTAACTCTTTCATATACATATCTAAATTATTTAAATCTATATCTTTATTATTAATAACAAAAACTGAAAGTTTATCACCATTTGAGATAATCTTCATTAAATCACCTAATTTATTGTATGAAAAAAAGCCTATAAAGTTTCTTCTTCCTCTATTAGGCTTTCTATTTCATTTAATATTTTATCTTTTCCTTCTTTAGTAACATTAGAAAGTACTATAAATGTATCTCCTTTTTCCAGTTCTAAAGTTTTAAGAATAGTACTTTTTGCTTTTTCTCTCTTATTATTACTAATCTTATCTGCTTTAGTAGCAACAATAGTAACTGGAAGTTTATAATATTTAAGATATTTATACATCAAAACATCATCATCACTAGGTTTATGTCTTAAATCAACAAGCATATAAGTTCTAACAAGATTAGGTCTTTTCTCTAAATATTCTTCAATCATAAGACCAAACTTTCTATGCTCTTTCTTACTTACCGAAGCATATCCATATCCTGGAACATCAACAAAGTAAAAACTTTTGTTAAGTAAATAAAAATTTAAATTACGAGTCTTACCCGGAGTATTAGATACTCTAGCCATTTTCTTATTATTAGTAATTGTATTAATAAAACTACTTTTACCAACATTACTACGCCCAACAAGCATAAACTCAGGTAAATTATCAACAGGATACTGACTTCTCCTAATAGCACTTATAACAAATTCTGCACTAGTAATTTTCATATTTATCACTACTTTCTTTATATTCTTTACAAAGATTATCTAAATCAGAAACAAGCTTATCAACCTCTGAAAAAGAAGTAAGTTTAACACCACTAGCAAGAGCATGACCTCCGCCACCATACTTTTCCAAAAGTTTATTAATAACAGGCCCCCTAGATCTAACAGAAACCCTTATTACTTTATTTTTAACATCTTCAGTAGCACTAAGCCAAACAAGTAACTCTTCTATATTATTAAATTCATTTATAGAATTACCACCAGTCGCAGGATCAACACCATATTCCAAAATAACATCATTATCTATCTTAATAAATCCTACTCCATTAGAAGTCTTCTCAATATTACTAGCCATATATCCAAAAAACTTAACTTCATTAAAAGGTCTTTTATAAAGGTTAAAATAAACACTTGTAATATCTATTTCATAATCTTTAATCATTTCACTAACAACCCTAAAAGTTTCAAACTTAGAATTATTAAACAAAAACCTATTTGTATCTGCTACAATACCAGCATATAATATTTCACAAATTTCCTTAGAAAGTTCAAGTTTTGTATTTTTCAAAAAGTCATAAACAATTTCAGAAGCACTTGACTTAGTATCATCAATATATTCAATATCACAAAACTTTTCAATAAAAGGATGATGATCCATTTTTACACTATAATCAAAATGATTTATCTCTTCCATATCTACTCTTTTTTTATCCGGAGTATCAACAACTATCAAAAGTACTTTATCATCTTCATCAAAAGAAATTTCCTTATCAAGCTTACCCATAAAATTAAATCTAACAGTACCATTTCCAACAGCATAAACATTCTTTTCTGGAAAAGTAAGCTTAATAGACTTCTTTAAAGCTATTTGACTTGCCATTGCATCAGGATCTACTCCAACATGCCTAGCGATAACAATTGTTTTATACTTTTCTATTACATTATAAATATCTTCAAACATCAAATATCATCCTATCTATTACTTAATAAGTTCATAAGTATCTTTAGCAATCATAAGTTCTTCATCAGTAGGAACAACCCACACTGGAACAGAAGAATCATCACTACTAATTAATTTTTCTTCTCCTCTAATATTATTTCTTTCATCAGAAATCTTAATTCCTAAAACTGCTAATTTATCAACAATTTGTTTTCTAGTAGGAATAGAATTTTCCCCAAGACCTGCTGAAAAACATATCGCATCTACTCCCCCTAATTTAACATAGTACTTAGCAATATAATCAACACATCTGTTAACAAACATTTCTTGTGCTAAAATACATCTTTTATCTCCATTATTAACACCATTTTCAATATCTCTTGAATCACTACTAATACCGCTTACACCTAAGAAACCACTCTTCTTAGTTAAATCATTCATAACCTCATCTAAACTTTTACCAGATTTATCCATAACAAAAGGAATTAATTGAACATCAACATCACCACATCTAGTTCCCATCATAAGTCCAGAATTAGGAGAAAAACCTAAGCTAGCATCTACACATTTTCCATTTTCAATAGCTTCAATACTACATCCTCCACCTAAATGACAAGTAATAAGTTTAAAATCAGTTTTACCTAAAATTTCACTCATTCTTTTTTGTAAATAATTATGACTTATACCATGAAAACCATATTTTCTAACACCATAATCACTATACCATTCATAAGGAACTGGATAAATATATTCAGCTTCTTTCATAGTAGATTGAAAAGAAGTATCAAAAACTGCTACTTGACCAACATTAGGAAGTTCCTTTTGAAAAGCATTAATAGCAAGCAAATTAGCAGGATTATGAAGTGGTGCCAAATCAAATAAAGATTTTATAGTATTAACAACATCTTCATCAATAACAACAGAACTTGCATATTTAGAGCCACCATGAACAACTCTATGTCCTACCCCTTCAATTTCATCTAAAGAAGTAATAACTTTGTTTTCAAATAATTCATTAATTAAGATCTTAACAGCATCTTCATGATTACCTAAAACAGCACTCTTTTTATTCTTTTCTCCATTTATTTTAATAGTATAAAAACTATCTTCAATACCAATTCTTTCAAAAACTCCAGAAATTAGTACTTTAGCTTCAGGCATTTCATACATTTGAAACTTAAGAGATGAACTACCTGCATTAACTGATAATATTTTCATTATAAATTCCCTCTTTCTTAAATATTTCATAGATATAATAACACAAAACAAAGTATTTTTAAAGAAATAAACAGCATTTTCTTTATTAAAGAAGAAAACATAAAAACAAAATTTATGTCAAAATATATTTATTTACTAATAAAAACAATTGTATTATAATAAAACAAAGGAGGAAAATATGAAAAAGAAAATATTTGGTATTTTGATAATGCTAACACTATTTGTTATCGCACCAGTTGAAGCAAAAGAGATAAATAGCTTTCACATGGTATCAGATGATAAAGTAACATTTGAAGACACAGTAAATGGAGATAGCGCAATCGCAGGTAACTTAGTAGACATAATTGGAAACATCGATGGTATAGGTTTCATCGCAGGTCAAACAGTAAATGTAAATGGTAACTTAGAATATGGTTTCCTAGCAGGACAAAACGTAAATATAAATGGACAAATAAGCAAAAATATTTATGCTGCTGGAGAAACAATAACTCTATCAAAAGATGCAAACATAGGAAAAGACCTATTTCTAGCAGGAAACTCCATCAATCTAAATGGTAACATCCAAAGAAACATAAACATCTATGCTAGTACCGTAACAATTAAAAAAGGAACAACAATAAATGGTAACATTACTATCGAAGCTTCTAACATTAAAGTAGAAGATGGTGCTTCAATAAAAGGAACATTAAAATACAACGAAGATGCTAAAAATGACATTAATGATAATTCATCTATTGGAAAAATAACTACTTACGAAAAAGAAAAAAATGAAGGATTTAATACATCAGAAATTCTATCAAGTATCTTAAATATGGTTGTAGTATTTTTAAGTATAACAATTATCATTCCTAAAACACTTGATAAAACAAATGAAATATACGAAAAGAAAAATAATAACTACATAAAAAATATTGGTATAGGATTCCTAATCTTAATATGTGTTCCACTAATAAGTCTAATTCTACTTGCAAGCAACATCGGAGTTTATCTAGGCCTAATACTAGTAGCACTTTATGCAATTGCTATTTATTTATCATTTATTATTGCAGGATACATACTAGGAAACTTAATTTTAGTAAAATTAATGAAACTTAACACTAATAAATATTTATCTGGAATAATTGGTATTATTCTATTAAAAATATTAATGGTAATTCCAGTACTTAGTACTATAATTTGTTTAATAGCAATAACTCTTGGGCTTGCAACAATTTGGAATTTACTACAAAAAGATGAAGAAGAAAACAAAAAAGATAACAAAATAACTGAAGCAAAAATAGTAGAGAAAAAAATAGAAACAAAAGAAAAAACAAAAACAAAGAAAAACCAAAAAAATGAAAAGAGCAAATAATCAAAAATTGCTCTTTTTTATTTTCTTATTTCAGTAATAGCTTTAAGCACTCCAAGCCTGCCATATTCATAAGTAAGTCCCCCTTGTTGATAAGCAATATAAGGTTCTCTAAGTGGTCCATCACATGAAAGCTCAATAGTAGAACCTTGCACAAAAGCTCCAGCAGCCATTATAATCTTATCTCCATATCCAGGCATATCATCAGGAATCGGAGTAACATAACTATCAATCGGAGAAGCCATTTGAATTCCCCCACAATACTTAATCATTTTATCAGGATCATTAAATATAATAGCCTCTACTATATCAGCTCTATCAGCATCATATTTAGGTTCAACTTTAAAACCTAATTCCTCAAGCATCTTTCCAGCAAATATAGCAGTCTTAACACTAGCATTAACAACAGAAGGAGCCATATAAATTCCTTGCAAAAAACACCTATTCATATCAAGAGTAGCACCAACATCCTTCCCTTCACCAGGAACAGCAAGTCTTTCACTAGCAAGATGAACAAGCTTTTTCTTACCAGCAATATATCCACCATTTGGAACAACTCCAGCACCTAAATTCTTAATAAGAGATCCAACCATTATATCTGCCCCAACTTCTAAAGGAGTAACTTCTTCAACAAACTCACAATAACAGTTATCAACCATAATAATTACATCTTTATCAATTCTTCTAATAACATCAACAACATCTTTTATTTGTGAAGTAGTAATACTTTTTCTACTTGAATACCCCTTAGAACGTTGAATTTCAATAAGCTTAATTTTCTTACTCTTTAAAACTTCCTCTATTTTTTCATAATCAAAAGTATCATTATTTATCAAATCAACTTGTTCATAACCAATACCAAAAGATTTTAAACTACTTTCATTTTCTCTAATTCCAATAACTTCAAGTAAAGTATCATAAGGAGTGCCCGTAATACTAAGCATAACATCACCAGGTCTAAGCATCGCAAAAAGACAAACTGTAAGAGCATGCGAACCAGACACAAATTGACCTCTTACAAGAGCATCTTCAGCTCCTAACACCTCACTAAAAATTCTATCTACTTTTTCTCTTCCAATATCATTATATCCATATCCATTAGTACCACAAAAGTCATTTATAGAAACTTCATTTTCAATAAAAGCATCAAGAACTTTTTTACTATTGTTAAAGCATATTTGATCACACTTTTTAAACAAAGGAAAAAGTTCTTTTTCTACCTTTTCAGAAAGTTCTAAAACTTCTTCACTAATTTCTAATTTTCCCACTATAAACTACCTCCATTTACCTTAATTATGGAATCATTAACATAACTTGCATCATCACTAGCAAGAAATAAAACAACATTCGATATTTCCTTAACACTTGCAAATCTTTTAACTAAAATTTTATCACAAATATCTTTTTTTTGACTATCACTAAGATCCTTATTCATATCAGTATCAATCCATCCAGGACACACACAATTAACATTAATATAAGGAGCATAATGCTTAGCCATATTGGAAGTTAAAGAAATAACACCCGCTTTCGAAGCATCATATTCACAACTTTCTGGGTATCCTGCATCAATTCCATTATCACTAGCAATATTTATTATCTTCCCATAAGATTTTAAAAGCATATGTTTACCAACATATTTAGAAACCAAATAAGTACCAATCAAATTAACCCCTAAAACATCTGAAAAATCAGAATAACTTTTTTCATCAAACAAACTATCCCTACAAATAGAGGCATTATTAACAAGTATATCTATTTTTCCAAACTCCAAAATACACTTATCAACCATCAAAATAACTTCTTCTTCATTAGAAACATCACACTTAACAACTAAAGTTTTACTATTAAATTTATCTTTTAATTCCTTCTCAAGTAAAAGAGCTTCGTCTAAACTATTATTATAATTAATAACAACATTTGCACCACAAGAAGCAAAATCATAAATAATTTGTCTTCCCAAAGACCTACTTGATCCTGTAACCAAAACAGTTTTTCCTTTAAAATTCATAATATCAATTCCTTTTCAAAGATAAATTATAAATTAAAACCTATCAAAAAACAAGTTTACACCAAGAATGTCAAATAACAATTTAATTACTCAAGTAAGTTGAAATATTAAAACAGTATTGATAAAATATAATACTATAAAGAAACAAAAAGGAGGAAAATCATGGAATTTATACAAAATTTTAGTAAGATATTATCTGAATTAACTGGAATAAGCCAGACTCCAATTTTACTCATCACCTACAGTGTAATAGCAGTAATTATAATTGATCTTTTAGCAAAAGGGGTAACCTTTTTAAATACCAAATTAAATAAAAATGAAAGAAGTCTATATTTATTTAACAAAAAAACACATATTGTCAAAATAATCCTATCAATAATAGTACTTTTATTCATTTGGGAAAATCATATTCAAAATATTATAACCCTTATCAGTTTCATAAGTGCTGCAGCAACTTTTGCCATACGAGATATAATCTTAAACTTTTTCGCAGGTTTATTCATTTCAATATATAAACCATTCAAAGTTGAAGATAGAATTGAAGTAAAAGATCTAACCGGAGACATAATCGGAGATGTAGTAAATATTAATTCTTTAAATTTTGAAATTCTTGAAGTAAATGGCAAAGAAGAAGGAGAACAATCAACAGGAATAATTGTCCAAATACCAAATTCAAAAATATTTACCAGTCCTATCAAAAACTATACAAAAGCTTTCAAATACATCTGGAGCGAACTTGAAATAAAAATAAACCTAAATGCCAACCTAGAACAAAATAAAAAAGTATTATATGACATAGTAGAAAGTAATGATATCATAAAGAAAATCCCTAAAAAAATGAAAGATCAATTAAACGAAGCAGTCGGAGATTACAGAATTTATTACAATAACCTAGAACCTATAATTTATACAAAATTAACTGAAGACTACATTGAATTAACAATTAGGTATCTAGCACATCCTAAAAAAGCAAGACACATAGAAAGTCAAATTTGGAATAAAATCTATGAAAACGCAAAAGAAGGAAAACTAGACTTATACACAACAAATGAATTAAAAAAAGGAAAAAAAGATAGTTCAAAATAAACGAACTATCTTTTATAATTTATTTCTAAACATAATAGTTAAAATAAAATCAAAAATAATAATAAATAAAAGTAAGCAAGAAACTCTATAAACTTTCTTCTTAATATTAGAAATAAACTTACAAATTAAAGGTTCAATCAAATAAATAAGTAAAATACC
Source organism: uncultured Mycoplasma sp. (assembly GCA_964455135.1). Taxonomy (GTDB): domain Bacteria; phylum Bacillota_I; class Bacilli_A; order RF39; family UBA660; genus UMGS1449. The sequence continues at coordinate 948 of CAYVXN010000015.1, read as the reverse complement.
TCCAATTCCAAAAGTAAGAACTGATCTAAGACAAACATAACCATCAATATTAAGAAAAAGGCCAGTATAATCCCACCACATTTTATGATATATTTGCCACATAAGATACCCTGTAAAATACTCAACTACCCCTGTAACAAACATAGCAAATAAAAACACTACCAAAGGATTTTTCTTAAATCTTTTAAGAAGTAATACTAAAATAACCGCTCCAAATCCATAAACAGGCAAATAAGGACCATACAAAAAACCTCTATTAACAAGTTCATGATCAAATAACAAATAAAATATAACTTCATAAATATAACCAGCAAATGAACCTGCAAAAAATATTAATAAATACTTACACATATTCATCTTAAAATCAAATTTATAATTTTTCATATTAAGTTTTTCTAATTTTTTAACCATATCATCAACTACTCTCAATACTAATTTACCACAAAAATAATTTTTTTAAAAGAAAAAGAGAGCAAAAAGCTCTCAATCTATGTAAACGCGGGGAATCCCTCACGGGTCGCGTCTAATATATATTATGGTAAAAAAGAAGATATGTTACATATACAAATAAAACCAAATCAAATTTTAAAGCATTTAAACGCATAAATTTTTACTAATTAAATTTTATATATTCATCACCAAAACAAAAAATAATCTTATCTACTTAAACAAAATAACAATATACTAGTTTTAATATATGTAAAAATTCAAGATAATATACCTTTATTTAAATAATACAACAATTTTATAGAAATAAATCACACTAATTCATATTCTCTTGAAAGAATTCTTTTATCAATACAATAATTAATTACATACTGATTATTTTTCTTACAAACAATTATTCCTACCGTATCATTTTCATTATCATAAATACCTGTATTTAAAAACTATAATTTATACTCACCCATTTTCAAAACATCCGGAGCCTTTTCATAAGCTATATCC
>CAYVXN010000014.1:0-14496 GCA_964455135.1 uncultured Mycoplasma sp. | reverse complement strand
AGATTACAAAACTGGAGAAAGCAAATTGTCTAATTGATGTCAACTATCAAAAAAAATAGAAAAAATTCAAAAAAAGTATTGCATTATCGACAAAAACATGGTAAATTATAATTACTTAATAGAGGTAGCTAACATTGGTTGAGAGTATCGGCAGAGGTCGTAAACTTTTAATCTAATAATTACTTTTAGTAATTATGTTATGCTATATATAAATATAGTTGATAACTCGTTTATCGATGATGATTATTTATATTAGCAAATTTCTACCGTATCAAGCTATTAAGTATATACGTATATTGTGGCTCTTGATAAAAGCGTATTTAATTTGTTGTCAGAATATTATTTATGCTTTACGAAACACAGAAAGAAAATTTCATTACTGACAAAATGAAGTTTTTTTTTGCCCAAAAAACATTGTCAACTTTTTAGGTTGACAAGCATAAACTTATCATGTATAATACATATCAGATTGAAAGGAGAGATTATAATGGCAGTAAAAATTAGATTAACAAGAATGGGTTCAAAGAAAAGACCAAGCTACCGTATAGTAGCAACAGATTCTAGATCTCCAAGAGATGGAAAATATCTTGAATTAATAGGATTCTATAACCCACTTACAGATCCAGCAGAAATAAAAGTAAATGAAGAAGTAGCTTTAAAATGGCTAAGAAATGGAGCAATTTTAACAGATACAGCAAAAGATTTACTAAGCAAAGCTGGAGTTATGAAAAAATTTCATGAAGAAAGACAAAGTAAATAATGGATTTATTAAAACTAACAGAAGAAATTATACTATCTTTAGTACAAGATAAAGACATAGTGGCAGTAAAGGAATTCCCATCAGAAAATGAAAACGAAGTACTTTTAGAAGTAGTAATTTCTGAGTCTGATATGCCAAGAGTAATAGGAAAAAGTGGGAAAGTAATAAATTCAATAAGAACAATAGTTCAAGCAAGTAGCTATCTAAAAGATAATAAAAAAGTAAAAATTAACATAGATAGCATTTAACCTATTGACAAAAGAATAATTTTAAGTATAATTATAAGTGTCCTTTAAAGGATCGCTTATCTGGGGAATTAGCTCAGCTGGCTAGAGCGCCTGCCTTGCACGCAGGAGGCCAAGGGTTCGAATCCCTTATTCTCCACCAATATTATAAATTTTACCCTTGAATATCAAGGGTTTTTATTTTGTTCAATAATGTCATAGTTTTCTTAAGGTTTCTAAGCTTAAATCACTATTTACAAAGAATTATATGTTATAAAACCTATATAAATATCATTTGTTCCGTTACAAAACTAAGTGATATTTTTTCTTAAAAATAAAATTAGCACTCACACTTGACAAGTGCTAATTAGTGTTATATAATTCAACTAGGGGTGATATATATGTATAATCAAAATGAAGAAGAAAATGTATTGGAAAAATATGGTAGAAATATCACAAATGATATAAATGCCAGAAAAGTAGATCCAATAATAGGACGCGATGATGAAATAAGAAGCATTACTCGTATCCTATCAAGAAAAACAAAAAACAATCCAGTTCTAATTGGAGAACCAGGAGTAGGAAAAACAGCAATAGTTGAAGGTCTAGCTCAAAGAATAGTAAAAGGAGATGTTCCAGCTTCCTTAAAAGGAAAAACTATATGGGAATTAGACATGGCTGCACTAATCGCCGGAGCAAAATATCGTGGAGAATTTGAAGAAAGACTTAAAAAAATTCTTGAAGAAATTAAAAAATCAGAAGGAGAAATCATCATGTTCATAGATGAAATCCACACCATCGTAGGAACCGGTGCCATAGAAGGAGCCATGGACACAGGAAATATCCTAAAACCAATGCTTGCCAGAGGAGAAATTCATGTAATTGGAGCAACAACATTAAACGAATATCGAAAATACATAGAAAAAGATGGAGCATTAGAAAGAAGATTTCAAAAAATAATAGTAAGTGAACCAACTGTCGAAGATACTATTGCAATTTTAAGAGGACTAAAAGAAAGATTTGAAATTCACCACGGAGTATCAATCAGTGACAAAGCACTAGTATCCGCAGTCACTATGTCAAATAGATACATAACAGATAGATACTTACCAGATAAAGCCATAGACTTAGTAGATGAAGCCTGTGCAACAATAAGAGTACAAATGGATAGTGTTCCAACAGAACTTGATAAACTAACAAGAAAGATAATGAAATTAGAAATAGAAAAAGAAGCAATAAAAAAAGAAAAAGATGAAATTTCTAAAAAAAGAAAAGAAGAGATAAATGGGGAACTATCAAAACTAAAAGAAGAAGAAAAAGTATTAAAAGATGATTGGAATAAAGAAAAAGAAATAAACCAAAACATAAAAGACAAAAAAAGCGAAATAGATAAAAAAAGATTTGAACTAGAACAAGCAGAAAATAATTATGATTTAGAAACAGCAGCAAGATTAAGACATGGAACTATACCAAAACTAGAAAAAGAGCTTGAAAATCTAAAAAAACAAAATAACAACAAACTATTAAGCGACACAGTAACAAGTGATAGCATCGCAGACATTATAAGTAAATGGACCAATATTCCAATCACTAAATTAATAAGTAGTGAAAAAGAAAAAATTCTAAATTTGGAAAGCAATTTAAACAAGAGAGTAAAAGGACAAAAAGAAGCTTTAGAATTAATAAGTGATGCCATAATTAGATCAAGAAGTGGCATCAAAGACCCAGAAAAACCAATAGGTTCATTTATCTTTCTTGGCCCAACTGGAGTAGGAAAAACAGAAGTAGCAAAAAGCTTAGCATATGAACTATTTGATGATGAACATCACTTAATAAGAATTGATATGTCAGAATACATGGAAAAATACTCAGTATCAAGACTAATTGGAGCAGCACCAGGATACATAGGATACGAAGAAGGAGGACAATTAACCGAGGCAGTAAGAAGAAATCCCTACAGCATAGTCCTATTCGATGAAATAGAAAAAGCTCATCCAGACGTATTAAATCTTTTACTTCAAATATTAGATGATGGTAGACTAACAGATTCAAATGGTAGAACAGTAGATTTTAAAAATACTATAATTATTATGACTTCAAACATTGGTAGTGAATATATTCTAAATGGAGAAGACGAAAAAGTATTACCAGAATTAAGCAAATACTTTAAACCAGAATTCATTAACAGAATAGATGAAATAGTAGTATTCAAAAAACTAAGTAAAGAAGTTTTGTATGAAGTATTAGATAAAATAATAAATGAAATAGACAGAAGACTAACAGAACTAAACATAAAAATAAAACTATCAAAAAAAGCTAAAGATTACTTTATAGAAAATGGTTACGACGAATACTTTGGAGCAAGACCTCTAAAAAGATTAATCAATAGAAGTCTAGAAACAAAACTTGCCAAACTTTTAATAGAAAACAAAATAAAACCAAATAAAGAAGTAAATATTGATATAGAAAAAGATCAGCTAATAATAACTCAATAAAATTAAAAAACTATCAAATAAATAACAATGTTTGATAGTTTTTTAATATAAAAATAAAACACTATTACTACAATTTTATAGTATAATGAAAATGAAAAACAAATATTTTTAAAAATTTAAAAAAATAATGCAATAAAATAATAGTTTACTGCATTATTATAATGAGAGGAGTAAATCACATGAATAAATTAGTAGCGCTATCACAAAAAATTGATTCTCATGTACTTGAAAATCTTTTCTCAAAAATTTCATTAAATGACTCAGAAGCTTTTCAAGAATTATATGAATTAACAAAATCATCCATTTATGGATATAGTCTATCAATTTTGAAAAATCATGAAGATGCCTTAGATAATATGCAAGATGTTTTCGTAAAAATTTATGAGTCTTTAGAAAACTATCAATATAAAAATAAGCCAATGAATTGGATTTTTACAATTACTAAAAACCTTGCATTAATGAAACTAAGAAAGACAAAAAAAGAGACAAATAATGAAATTAAAGAAGAAATGTTAACAAATCATAATTTATGTGAAGAAGATAAAATAATAATAAAAACTTTAATGGAAAAATTAACCGATGAAGAAAGACAAATAATAATTATGCATGTCATCGGAGGTTTAAAGCACATAGATATAGCTAAACTACTAGATATAAAGCTATCAACTGCGCTTTCAAAATACCATCGTGCCATTAAAAAACTAAAAGCAGAATGGAGGAAAAACTAATAATGAAAAACAAAGAAATAAAGAAAAAAATAAACAAATCCTTAACAAATTCCATTCCTGATAAATTTAATGAAATCCTCTTACAATGTGAAAAAAAGAAAGGAAAAAGAATTATGAATAAAAAAGAAAAAATAAAAGAAAAAAGTAAAAGAAATTATATTCCAAAAGTATCATTTGCTTTAGCATTGATAACCCTTGTATTTGGAATAACATACTTTGGATATAACAAAACGTACAAAGTTGAATCTATAATTGAACTTGATGTTAATCCAAGTATAGAACTAAAAATAAATCAAAAAGATCAAGTAATTGAAGCAGTAGCAAAAAATGATGATGCTAAAAATGTTTTAGAAAACATGGAGTTAGAAAAAATTGACATTGATGTTGCACTAAATGCAATAATTGGTTCTATGGTAACAAAAGGGTACATAGATGATTTATCAAATTCTATTTTATTATCAGTAGAAAATGATGACGTTCAAAAAAGTGAACAATTAAGAGAAAAACTAGTTACAAAAATTAACAATATACTAAATAATGATAAAATAAATGGCTCGGTTTTAAGTCAGAATTTATCATCAACTAATAATAAAGCAACAACATTAGCAAATGATTATAATATCTCTGAAGGAAAAGCCTCATTAATATTAGAAATTCTAGAAAGTAATAAATTGCTAACAGAAAAAGATTTGGTAGGATTAACAATCAATGAATTAAACGTATTAAGTGAAAGGAATCAAACAACCTTAAAAACAGTTGAAAAAGAAGGAAATGCTAGTACAAAAGCTTATATTGGTAAAACTAAAGCCAAACAAATAGCACTAAATCATGCCGAAGTATCAAATCCCGAAAATTTAGAAATAGAATTTGATGCAGATAATGGAATAATAGTTTATGAAGTGGATTTTAACACAACAACTATGGAATACGAATACGAAATAAATGCAACAACAGGTAAAATAATTAAAACAGAAAAGGAAAAAAACGACGAATATCCTGCATCCAATACAGCTAATACTAATAGCAATACAAGTAACAGTACAACTAACGAAACCAAGTCAACTACAAAAGCTTACATAGGTAAAACTAAAGCTAAACAAATAGCACTAAATCATGCCGGAGTATCAAATCCTAAAAATCTAGAAATAGAATTTGATGAGAATGACAATGAATACTCTGTAGAATTTAAATACAATGGATATGAATATGAATACGAAATAAATGCAACAACTGGAATAATAAAAAACAATCATAAAGAAAAAGATAAATACTAAAATAAAGATCATTAAATTGTTCTTTTTCTTTTTTAACCAAAAATAGTTGAAATTTAGGAAAGACAATACCCTCAATAAAAAATAGTCACCAAAAAAAATATAAATTGACTTATTAACACTCTTTTGTTAATATATATCACAAAAAAAGGGGGATAATATGAAAAATTTACAAATTCACGGAGAAACTTATGTCAAAGTATATAAAAAAGATAGCAACAATTTACTAAAATATTCTAAAGTAACTAAAGAAGCTTGGGAAAACTTAATATCAAAAAATCTTAATTTTATAAATGCACCAACTGAGGTATTAGAACTAACAAAAGAAGAGCAAGAAGAACATAAACATTCAAAAAGTAAAATTACTATTCCATTTTTAAAAAGTTATGAATCATTAAACTATGCAACAAACATCAACAAATTAAATACTAAAGAACTCTTATTATTAACAAAAAAAATGATAAAATTAGTCAAAAAGCTTCATAGAAACGACGTTTCACATGGAGATATACATTCAAAAAATCTTATGATAAATAACAATTTAAATATTATATTTATAGATTTAGAAGCTATGATAACAGGAAATTATATATCACCTGAAAATATTTATTATGCAAATTCTAATCTATCTACAAAACAAAAAAAAGAAAATAGTATCAAAGACGACAAATTAGCACTGCTTAGTTTACTATTATATTACCTAAGTTATGGCACCTACAAAGGTCAAATGAATGATTATATAGAACTTAGAAAACTATCTTTACCAAAACAAATAGAAAGAGAAATATCTTCTTATCAATTATTATTTCAAATTCCATCAAAAAGTTATTACTTTGAAGACATAATTGAAGAACTTTTAAAACAAGGATACGAAGCTCCTAAACTATATAATAGAAAATAAATTTAAAATTATTCTAAAAAAGATCAGTATAGTAACTGATTCTTTTTGTATAAAACAAAAAAATAAATCCATTATATAAATGGAGGAAAAATATGGAAAATATAACACTATCTTCAAATGATCTAACTAATTTAAAAGAACTATTTAACGAAAACTATCTTATTATAAAACAAACTAAAGAATATGAAAGAAAAACATATGATAAAGAAATGAAAATAATCTTAAAAAAAATTAGAGATACTCATGAACAAAACTTGTTAACAATCATGAAACTGTTAGATGAAAAAGAAAGGATAATCTAATGAACGAAAAAGAAAATCTATCAACAATTTATCTTTGTGAACAAAATTTATTAAAAAGTTGTACTAGTAAATTATTAGAATCATCAAATGAAATAGTACACGACAATATTCTAAGTATATTTGACAATGTGGATGAATTAAATAGAACTCTATACAACTATCTCTTAAAAAACGATTTTATAAAAAAAGAAAAAAATAAAAAAAAGAAAAAAGAAACACTATATGAAGAACTTGACAGTATGTTATTAAGAATAAATGATTGATATATTTTAATAAAAATCGGGCAAAACTTGCAAAAATAAATAAAAATTGTATAATACATCTTACAATTTTTTTTCTTTTATAGTATACTTGTTAAAGTAGGAAGAAAATACTTAACATAGTAAAGTTTCGAATATAAAAAAAATATGTTATAATATAAAACGTTTGGAGGTAATTATGAGTTTTGATATAATTATAGATACAATTAAAAAAATATTGGATATAGCAATCGTATGGGTTCTTATCTATACACTATTAAAAAATGTAAAAAATAACGTAAAATTATCTTTACTTTTTAAAGGAATACTATTTATTGCCATAATTAAGGTTATAGCAGACTACTTAGGACTTGTAACAGTAGGAATATTGTTAGAATATGTAATAGAATGGGGACCACTTGCACTAATTATTATATTTCAACCAGAAATAAGAAGTATTTTAGAGCAAATAGGAAAAACTCAGCTTTTAGGAAGACACAAAGTCTTATCAGTAGATGAAAGAGAAAGATTAGTATACGAAATAATAACTGCAGTTGATAACATGAGAAAAGCTAAAATAGGAGCTTTAATAGTAATTGAAAGAGATGTAAGTTTGATAGATTATATCAATAAGTCCACAAATCTCTACGCAGAAATAAGTAGTGAATTATTAGTATCTATATTCTTCCCAAATAATCCTTTACACGATGGAGGAGTAATAATTCAAGGAGATAAAGTAAGTTGTGCTGGAGCAGTTTTTCCAACAAGTAATAGCTTAAAAATTAACAAAAGATTAGGAACAAGACATAGAGCAGCACTCGGAATAACTGAAGAAACAGATGCATTAGCAATAGTAGTATCTGAAGAAACAGGAAGAGTATCAATAGCGATAAAAGGGGAACTATTCTATAATTTAACTATTGATGATGCTAGAATATTATTGATTGATGAATTAAGACCAAAACAAGATGATTTTGAAGATGAATTTGATGAGGAGGAAGATATATAATGGCAAATAAAAAATCCTCAAATAAAAAGAATAAAAAGAAATTTAAAATACTAAAAAAAATAGCACGAGGAATATACTATATTATAAGTAGAATATATAATGTAATAGATAAAACAATAATAACACCACTTGCTAAATTAATGTTACTAATAATGAAACCATTTAAAGGTAGTAGCAAACCAATAGACAGATTACTAAACAATAAATTAGTACTAATTACACTATCATTAGTATTAGCACTAACAGCATTCTTTGTAGTAGATAATACTACTGAAATCATGATGAATAACTCAGCAGATGTATTATACAATAAAAAAGTAACAGCACTTTACAATGAAGAAGCATATGTGATAGAAGGTTTACCTGAAACTGCAGATATAACTTTAATTGGCAGAAGATCAGAACTTTATTTAGCAAAGCAATACTCTAATGAAAAAATAGAAATTGATTTAAGAGATCTAAAACCAGGTACTCACAAAGTTAATTTAAAATACACAGGTTCTGTGCCATCTGTAGAATACAAGCTAAATCCTTCAACAGCAACAGTTGTAGTGTATGAAAAAATGTCAGAATCAAAAAAAATAACAAAAGAAGTATTATATGAAGATAAACTAGATTCAAAATATACTATTTCAGATATAACATTTAGTAGAGATGAAGTATATGTAAAAGGTGCTGAATATAAATTAGAACAAATAGCAACAGTAAAAGCTCTAGTAGATGTAAGAAAAATTACTAATCCAACAGTAGGAACAACAACTCTAAAAGAAATACCTTTAGTAGCATATGATGAAAAAGGCTCTAAGCTAGATGTAGAAATAGTACCAAGCACAGTAGATGCATCAATAGAAATAGCATCTCCAAGCAAAGAAGTTCCACTTAAAGTAATTCCAGAAGGAGATGTAGTATTTGGTAAAGCAATTGATGAAATAAAACTTAGTAAAACAAAAGCAACGATTTATAGTGATGAAAAAACATTAGAAAAGATTTCTTACATACCGGTTAACATCAATGTAGAAGGACTTAGTAAAGAAACAGAATACACAGTTAATCTTTCATTACCAAGCGGAGTAAGAGAAATATCAACAAAATCAGTAATAGCAAAAGTTACCCTAGCAGATGTTAAAGAAAAAACTATAAAAAATGTTAATATTGCAACCAAAAACCTTGAAAATGGTCTAACAGCACAAGCGGCATCTAAAGAAGATTCAGTCGCATCAGTAATAGTAAAAGGTTCGGCAAATAACATCAAAGAAGCATCAATTGAAAATATTTCAGCATATGTAGATCTTCAAGGCTTAGGAAAAGGTACACACAAAGTAAAAGTAGAAGTTACTGGAGAAGATTCAAAACTATCTTACACACCAAAAACTACTACAGTAACAATAATTATAAAATAAATATTAAAGTAACATGAGAAAAATCATGTTACTTTTTATTTAAACAACAAAAAACACTTCAATGAGAAATGTAATAGATAGTCAATAACCACTGAAATGTTTTCTATTTAAATTCAATTTTTTGTACTAATAAACCAATGTTAATTAATCCGCAAATACCTACAATAGTATATACAACTCTAGATAAAGCGCTATCATCTCCAAAAATCACTTCAACAAGATTAAAATCAAATAATCCAATTAAACCCCAAACAATAGCACCTATAATAGTAAATACTAAAGCAATTTTTTGTAATGTTTCCATTTATTTCCTCCTTTACTAAATAGTATGTATTATTTTAAAAAAAATATTCATCAAATAAGAATATATAAAATAAAGAAAAATATAATTAATTGAAAACAAAAAGAGGTGAAAAATGAAAAAGTTATTTTTATTAGTTGCATTAATAGCAACCATATGTTTAACAGGATGTGGAAAAGTAGGGGATAAAGAAATAAGGAATAATTTCATTAAGGAAATAGAAGGTTTAAAATCGTACTATATGGAAGGAACGTTAAAACTAACAAACAATGATGACAACTATGAATACGATGTAGAAGTTAGTTACCAAAAAGACGATAACTATAAAGTATCACTGATAAATAAAGGAAATGACTACGAACAAATAATATTAAAAAATAAAGAAGGAGTCTACGTAATAACCCCATCACTAAATAAAAGTTTTAAATTTCAAAGTGATTGGCCAAACAATAATTCCCAAAGTTATTTACTAACATCAGTAGCAAAGGATTTAAAAGATGATAGTGCTTACAAATTTACTCAAAAAGATAAAGATTATATTTTTACAACAAAAACAAATTATCCAAACAATCCTAAATATGTTAAACAAAACATAATACTAGATAAAAAATTTGATCTTAAAAAAGTAGAAGTAAAAGATGATCAAGACATAACCTATATAGAATTCACTGTAAAAAACATAGATAAAAAAGCTAATTTCAGTGAAAACGAATTTAATCTGGAAGAAATAACAAAAGATTTTAAAACTCAAGAAGAAAAAGACAATAATATAACAAAATCAGAAGAAAATGATACAACCGAAAATAGTCAAACACCAGAAACAAATCAAGATGAAGAAAACTTAGATCAAAATAACAATCAAAAAGAAGAGATAGAAAACCAAAATAACACCAATGAAACAGAAGATAATAGCAATCAACCTGAAGAATCAAATACAAACCAAACATCAAAAGTAGATGAAAATGTATTTCCGTTATACCTTCCAAGCAACACATCTTTATCAGATAAAGAAGTAATAGAAACAACAAATGGAGAAAGAGTAATTATGACATTTTCAGGAGATAATCCATTTATTCTAGTTCAAGAAACAGTAAAACCATCCAAAGAATTAGAAATAATTCCAACTTATGGAGAACCATTTATGTTAATAGATACAGTAGGCTCTTTAACAGATACATCTTACACTTGGACAAGTAATGGAGTAGAATACTATATTGTATCAGATCAAATGGAAAAAACAGAACTTCTAGAAGTAGCAAAATCAATAAATATAGTATCAGCAATAAATGAAAAATAAAAAATAGAAAATTACCAAGAAACGACCTCAATCGTTTCTTTTTAATATCTATCAAATTATAATAAAAAAGATTAGAAATATACTTTCGAATAAAAAATTGATATAAATAATCATTATATTGACAATTCTTCAAAAAATTAAAAATCGCCTTTCAGGCAACACAAATCCTTAAATATTTTGATGAAAAAGCTTAATATTTAAATAAAAATATGATATGATATTATCATCGTAGAGGTGAACATATGAAAAAAGAAAAAACTGGTAACAAAAAACAAAAAAAGTTAAATAAAATAAAACTAATCAAAAACATAAAAAAAATAACATCAAAAATAGATTTAAGCAAAAACAAATTTAACACAATAGAAATGATTTTAATCTTTATAATGGCACTTGTCTTTGGTCTTCTTTTGGGAGAAATAATATTTTCAAATGGAAAATCAACAACTTCTCTAATAGAAAAAACAAACACAAATATAAGTGAAATAAAAAATGTATACGATACTTTATTAGAAGAATATATAGATAAAATAAATGAAGAAGAATTGAAAGAATCTGCAATAAATGGAATGATGTCCTTGTTAGAAGATAAACACTCTGTATATTACAATAATGAAGAATCAGAAGATTTTAAGGCTGAATTAAATGGTTATTTTTATGGCATGGGAGCAGAAGTTTATCAAGAACAAGGAGGTTTAGTCACTATCGGAGAAATCTATAAAGATTCTCCTGCAGAAAAAGCAGGACTAAAAAAAGGTGATCAATATTTAAAAATAAATGGGGAAGATGTAACAAAACTAACATCTTATGAAATTTCAAAAAAAATAAAAGGTGAAGAGGGAAAAAAAATTAAACTAATCGTAAAAAGATCAAATCAAGAAGTAGAAGTTGATGTTACAACTGCTAAAGTAGAAATTCCGTCTGTTTGCAAAGAAATAATAACAAAAGAAAATCAAAAAATAGGATATCTAATAGTTTCAATTTTTGCTAGTAATACAGATGAACAATTTGAAGAAAAATTAAAAGAACTTGAAAAAGAAAACATAGATAAACTTATTATTGATTTAAGATATAACCAAGGAGGCCAGTTAGAAACAGTAATTAACATAGCAAGTCAATTTCTTGATAAAAAAGACCCCATACTTAAGATAGTGAAAAAAACAAAAACAGAAACCAAGTATTCAGTAAAAAATGGTAATAAAAATTATAAAATAGTCGTTCTGATTAATGAAGGAAGTGCCTCAGGATCTGAAGTATTAGCAGCAACTTTAAATGAACAACGAGGAGCAGAACTAATCGGAACAACAACATATGGAAAAGGAACAGTACAAAAAACAAAAAATCTTTCAAGTGGTGGTGTTATTAAATATACTATCGAAACCTGGAAAACTTCAAAGGGAGAAGATATAGATAAAAAAGGAATAAAGCCAACCATAGAAATAAAACAAAACGAAAATTACTATAAAACATATAAAACAGAAGACGATAAACAACTACAAAAAGCAATAGAAGTAATCTTAAAAAAATAGAGGTTACTTCTATTTTTTTAAATAATTTGTAATTTATTAAAAAAAAATATATAATGTATACAAACAGGAGTGATAAAAGTGAAAAAATATAACCAAGGAGACCGCTTAAATATTCATAGTTATAAACATGATAGTAAAATACATCGAAGTTGGGACGAAGCAACTTTTTTAGAAGAAAATAGCGAATACATGATTTTTGCCAATTATAAAACATTAGTAATAGAATCGGACGGTAGAACCTGGAGAACAAAAGAACCTGCTATAATGTTCTTTTCTAAAAATAATTGGTTTAATATAATAGGACAAATAAAGAAAACAGGTATTTATTATTACTGTAATATAGCCTCTCCATTCGTAATAGAAGAAAATACAATTAAATACATAGACTATGACTTGGATTTAAGAGTTTTTCCGGATGGTTCATTCAAAGTATTAGATAGAGGAGAATATCAATATCATAAAAAAAAGATGAATTATTCAAATGAAATTGATAAAATTTTAAAAAGAGAACTAACAATATTAATAAATAAAGTTAGAAACAAAGAATACCCGTTTAATAAAGAAGTAATAAATCAATATCAAGAAAAATATAGACAAGTAAAAAAAGAAAAAATTAAAATTTAAGAAAAAAATAATTTCAAATGCATAATATATAATGTGAAAATAATGATACCAAACAAAGTATCATTATTTTATAAAGTTAAAAAACTGACATAAAGTTTACAGAGAAAAAAAGGAAAATATAAAAAATAATAAAATTGTAAAAAAACATATTGACAACATCAAAAAAAAATATTATTATAGAAAACGTTTTCAAACAAAGAAAACGTAGCGCAAATGTAAAAGCAAAAAAAAACAAAAAATTTACAAAAGTGCTTGACATCAAATTTAACTTTTGATACAATGAATAAGCAGTCGAAAAAAAGACGGCAAAATCATTAAGATTTGATCTTTGAAAACTGAGCAAAACGTCAATTTGAGATAGCTAGGAAATAATTAATATTAAGAAATCAAACTAAAAATAAATTTTTATTGGAGAGTTTGATCCTGGCTCAGGATGAACGCTGGCGGCATGCCTAAGACATGCAAGTCGAACGAGGTGGCCCATTGATTTTTATTGAAAGCTTGAGTGCTTGCACAAGAGTCGGATTTAATTTGATTTGGATTCTCCACCTAGTGGCGAAAGGGTGAGTAACACGTAGGAATCTACCTTTGAGACTGGGATAACAGTTGGAAACGACTGCTAATACCGGATGATATATTAAATGATACGTTATTTAATATTAAAAGGAGCCTTTAAAGCTTCACTTGAAGATGAGCCTGCGGCGTATTAGCTAGTTGGTGAGGTAATGGCTTACCAAGGCAACGATGCGTAGCCGACCTGAGAGGGTGATCGGCCACATTGGGACTGAGACACGGCCCAGACTCCTACGGGAGGCAGCAGTGGGGAATTTTGCGCAATGGAGGCAACTCTGACGCAGCAACGCCGCGTGCGGGATGAAGGCCCTCGGGTTGTAAACCGCTTTCAGCAGGGAAGACTTCGACTGTACCTGCAGAAGAAGCCCCGGCTAACTACGTGCCAGCAGCCGCGGTAATACGTAGGGGGCGAGCGTTATCCGGATTCATTGGGCGTAAAGCGCGCGTAGGCGGCTCGCCAAGCGGGATCTCAAACCTGAGGGCTCAACCCCCAGCAGGATCCCGGACTGGCGGGCTCGAGTTCGGTAGGGGAAGGCGGAACTCCCAGTGTAGCGGTGAAATGCGCAGATATTGGGAGGAACACCGATGGCGAAGGCAGCCTTCTGGGCCGTAACTGACGCTGAGACGCGAAAGCTAGGGGAGCGAACAGGATTAGATACCCTGGTAGTCCTAGCCGTAAACGATGGGCACTAGGTGTGGGGGGGCCGACCCCCCGTGCCGAAGCTAACGCATTAAGTGCCCCGCCTGGGGAGTACGGCCGCAAGGCTAAAACTCAAAGGAATTGACGGGGGCCCGCACAAGCAGCGGAGCATGTGGCTTAATTCGAAGCAACGCGAAGAACCTTAC
>CAYVXN010000013.1:0-14830 GCA_964455135.1 uncultured Mycoplasma sp. | reverse complement strand
ACATAAAGAATTCAAAATTTTAATCTTAAAATCTTTATGTTCAACATTATACGTGTTATAATTAAATTGTTAAAAATAAGCTTGTTTTATGCTAGAAATATAGTTTTATCTTTTGAAATAATTCAATAGTTTGGAGGTTTTTATATGGCGATGTGGAATCCTTGGAGAGGTTGCAGAAAATGTAGTGATGGTTGTTTGCATTGTTATATCCATAAAGGTGATTTAAAAAGGGGTATTGATACTAGTAAAATTGTTAAAACAAAAGATTTTACAAAACCGATTGAGAGACTTTCGAATGGTAATTATAAGATAAAATCAGGTATTGTTTATTTATGTTTTTCAAGTGACTTTTTGATAGAAGAAGCTGATAATTGGAGAGATGATTGCTTTAGAATGATAAAAGAAAGACAAGATTGTATCTTTTTGTTTTTGACTAAAAGAATTGATAGATTTTTAGAGTGCATACCTAGTGACTGGGGAGATGGTTATGATAATGTAGTTGTGTGTTGTACTATTGAAAATCAAAAAAATGCTGATTTGAGACTGTCTATTTTTGAAAAATTGCCTATAAAGCATAAGTGTATTACTGCTCAACCTTTGTTAGAGAGCATTGATATAGAAAAATATCTTGATGATATAGAGCTTGTTGTAGTTGGAGGAGAATCAGATGTTAAAGCACGGGTATTTAATTATGATTGGGTTTTAGATCTTAGAAAGCAATGTGTAAGAAAAAATGTTGATTTTGAATTTAGACAATGCGGAACATATACAATAAAAGATGGTAGAGAGTATAAGATTCAAACTAAGGATTTGTGTAAACAAGCTAGGCTTGCTAATATTAATTATAAAAAAGTTGTATAATTATAATTAGTTAATTTGAGAAAGATAAGGAGTTTTAAAATGAATAAAATGATATATATTGTTTTTATAGTAATAGTAGTGATTGTTGGGTTAATTTTGCTGTTAAATAAAGTGAATCAAAATGTTGATAACAAAGCAGTGATAAAACATGTTTCAATGGATGATATAGCTGAAATTATGGATAAAAATGATGATTATATAATTTTAGATGTAAGAACTATTGATGAGTATAACGCTGGTCATATACCTAATGCAATATGTATTCCGAATGAGTCGATTGGAAGTGATATAGGCAGTAAGCTTCCTAATAAAGAACAGTTAATTTTAGTTTATTGTAGGAGTGGTAATAGAAGCAAGCAAGCAGTGGAAAAACTGAAAGATTTAGGCTATACTAATTTAATTGAGTTTGGTGGAATAGTAGATTGGAAGGGTGAAATTGTTAAAGAATATAAATATTAAATAATTTAAATATAGTGTAAGAAATTATGTTATAATTATATATGCATAATAGGAGTTGATTTTTATGAATAAATATATGAGTATTGCAAAGGATTCTGCTTTAGAAGGTATAACTTGTGGTGATGGTGGTCCTTTTGGAGCGGTAATAACATCAAGTGATGGAGAAATTATTTCTACAGGAAATAATAAAGTTTTGTGTTTAAATGATCCAACTGCTCATGCTGAGATTGTTGCTATTCGTAAAGCTTGTGAAGAACTTGGTACTTATGATTTATCTGGATGTATTCTTTATGCTTCTTGTGAGCCTTGTCCAATGTGTTTATCTGCTATTATATGGGCAAATATAGATAGGGTTTATTATGGTTGTACTAGGGATGATGCTAAAGATATAGGATTTAGAGATGATTTTATTTATGAGTATTTAAAGGGGAATGTTAGTGATGTTTTAGATATGAAAATGCTCGATAGAGAAGAGTGTTTGGAAGCTTTCGAGAAGTATAAAAATGATAAAGGAACTATATATTAGTGTTCTTTATTTTTTTATTTTAATTTTAAAAAGTACTTGACTTTACAATCTTGTTTTGTTAGTCTTATGCTAAGGAGGAAAGATATGAGAAATTTAAAATATTTTATGTTAGCATTTGCACTTATGTTTTCTATTGGAATTTATAATGTAAATGCTGAAGTAGGGAAAACCCCTGGTTCAATTACAACTAAGGAAGACTTGATATATTACATTTATTATTATGGAGGAAGTGCAAAAATAGTTGATGATAAGGTTGTACTTACTAGTAGTTTAGAGCTTAGTGTACCGCTTAACTTTACTAGTGCTGAAGCAATTACTATTGATTTGAATGGAAATCATTTATATTTTGATAGTAATGTTGAATCTACTGCTATTAATATTTATTCTATTTCTAAAAATGTTACAATTACTGATTCTAGTAATACCGATAATGATTATATTAGAGCTCAATCTGCTGCTGTTTTTTCTAACTCTAGTAATAGTGCATTAACTATTGAGAATACTAAAGTTATTTCTAATAGTAATTCTAAAACTAGTATTTCTGCTTATGATGTTAATACAAATAATATTGTTAATACTACAATTCAAAGTGAATTTAAAGGTATTGTTGCACAAGCTGGTTCTAAATTTAATATTAAGAATTCAACTATTAAATTTGGTAATATGACAGGAGATTGTGCTATTTGTGCAACCGATACTAATGCGAATGTGGTTGTTACTAATTCAAATGTTAGTATGTCTGATTCTGCTACGAATGGTAAAGCAATATATGTTGGTGCTGATACTGCTAATGTAACTATAAATAGTGGAACTTTTAAATCTTATAATACTGCAGTTAATGTTGAAAAAGGTAATGTTATAATTAATGGTGGAAGTTTTGTTTCTACTAACAGTTATGCTTTACGTGCTTTAGCAGGAAAAACTATAGTTAATGGAGGAGAATTTACTAGTAATTCTACTTTTGGTATTCAAATAGTAAGTGGAGCTGATGTTACACTTAAAACATCAAAAATAAAAGCTGGTAATAGTTCTGCTTTTGGAGCTATATCAATGCCAAATACTTCTAGTTTAGCTTCATATATTGGAGCAGATTATTTTGTTAGTGATCCTAGTACTTCTACTGGATCGGGCATGCTGTATACTACTGCTAAAGAAATTAATGTTATAGCTAAACCAAAAACAGCAGTATTAAGTGCTACTAACTATGTTTATAATGGATATAGAAAGGCTCCAACTGTAATAGTTAAAGATGCAGATGGTAAGAAATTAGTAAATGGAACAGATTATAAAGTAACATATCAAAGTGGTAGAGTTTATGTTGGTAAATATTATGTTAAGGTTACTTATATAAATAAGTATGCTGATTATGGAACAAAGAAATTATATTTTGTTATTAATCCAAGATCTACTTCTATTTATAAATTAACACCTGGAGATAATAAATTTACTGTAACAATTAATAAAAGAACAACTCAAACTACTGGTTATCAAGTAATGTATTCTACAAGTAGTAAGTTTAGTTCTTATAAAACTTATAAAATCAAAAATACTTATAATAAGGTTACTTTAAAGGGTCTTAATAAAAAGAAATATTATGTTAAGGTTAGAACATATAAGGTTGTAAATGGTGTAACATATTATTCAAGTTGGTCTAGTGTTAAGACTGTTACTACTAAATAGTTTTAAAGTGTGTAGCAATAGCTACATACTTTTTTTGTGAAATTTTTGTTTTGTGCTTTTGTTTTTGTACTTTTGATGTTATAATTTTTTTAAATTAGGAGGTTATATATATGGATTTAGCTGTTATGAAAAAAAATTTTTCTGATAATTTAAAAAAAGTAGATGATTTATGGAGGTTACTTTGAAGTAGATTCTAAACTTGATGAGATTAAATCTTTAGAAAAGCTAGTAAATAGTCCTAGTTTTTGGGATAATACTGATGAGGCTAATGAAATTATTGAAAAGTTGAATAATTTAAAGAATAGTACATCTTCTGTTGTTTCTTTAAGTGATGAAATTAAAGATTGTATTGATTTGATAGGTCTTTTGGAAGAAGAAATTGATGAAGATATACTTTCGTATGTTGAGGATTGTTATTCTACTTTAGAAGCCCGAGTTTCTAAACTTGAACTTGAACTTTTACTTAGTGGTGAATATGATGCTAATAATGCAATAGTTGAAATTCATTCTGGTGCTGGTGGAACTGAAGCTTGTGACTGGGCTTCTATGCTTTATAGGATGTATATTAGATGGTGTGAAGATAAGGATTATAAGGTTGAAGTTCTTGATCTTTTAGAGGGAGAAGAAGCTGGAATAAAGAGGGTTTCATTTTTAGTTAAAGGTCTTAATGCTTATGGTTATTTAAAGTGTGAAAAGGGAATACATCGTTTAGTTCGTCTTTCACCTTTTGATTCAAATAATAAAAGGCATACTTCTTTTGCTTCGGTTGAGGTTACGCCAGAAATTGATAATACTGTTTCTGTTCAAATTAATGATGAAGATTTAAAAATAGATGTTTATAGAAGTAGTGGTGCTGGTGGACAAGGAGTTAATACTACTGATAGTGCTGTTAGAGTAACGCATTTACCTACTAAAATAGTTGTTACTTGTCAAAATGAAAGAAGTCAAATTAAGAATAAAGAAAAGGCTATTTCTATTTTGAAGGGTAAGCTTAAACTTTTGGAGATTGAAGCTAAAGAAAGAGAAATGGCTAATTTAAAGGGAGAGAGTAAAAATATTGACTTTGGTTCTCAGATAAGAAGTTATGTTATGCATCCTTATTCAATGGTAAAAGATCATAGAACTGGGTGTGAAACTAGTAATGTTTCTAAGGTGTTAGATGGGGATCTTGATATGTTTATTGAAGCTTATTTAAGGAGTTGATTTTTTTGGATACTGTACTTAGTAAGATATATAACAAAAATAAAATTAAGAGATATTTATGGTTTTTTTTAGGGGTGCTTATTTGTGCTTCTACGTATAATGTTTTTATTCTTCCATATGATATAGTTTTTGGGGGAGTTGGAGGAATTAGTATAATTGTGGAACATTTTATAGATATTAAGCCTTCGATTATAATGCTTTTTTTCTCTTTAGTTTTTTGTTTTATAGGAGCTTTATTTTTGAGTCATAAGAAAGTGATCAGATCTTTATTTGGAGCAATACTATTTCCTATATTTGTTGAACTTACTTCCTTTTTGGCAAATCTTATAAAAATAGATAATGCTGATATGCTTGTTATTTCTTTATTTGGGGGTATTTTATATGGATTTGGTTTAGGTCTTATTATGAAATCAGGTTTTACTCTTGGTGGAACTGACTTTTTAACACAAATTGTTAATAAGTATTTTAAGCTTACTATGGGAACTTCTATGCTTATTGTTGAAGGAACAATAGTTGTAATTGGGGCATTTATATTTGGTATGACTAATTTTATGTATGCTGTCGTTATTCTTTATTTAATTACATTCTTAGTTGATAAAGTTGTTTTAGGAATATCTGATAAAAAGGCTTTTTATATAATTACTAAGAAGAAAAAAGCTACTATGGATTATGTAATTAATGAACTGGGGCATACTATTACAGTGTTTTCTGCGACTGGTGGTTTTTCTAAGAAGAAGGTATCAGTACTTTTTACAGTTGTTCCTACTAAGGAGTACTATAAATTAAAAGAAGGCATTAGTTATATTGATGATGAAGCATTTTTTACAGTAGTTGATGCTTATGAAGTTACAGGAGGAGAGTAATGAGTAGTTTTTATGTTGAAATAAAAAATATTTTTACAAATCCTTATTATGGAAGAAAATATGGTAAGATGAGTCTTGCTCTTCTTCTTATTGCAATTACTTATAATTTATTTATTTGTTCTATTAATTTAGTTGCAGGTGGTTCTGGAGGGGTTGGTGTTTTATTTAATTATTTATTTGGAACAGATCCTTCTTTAGTAGTTTTTATTATTTCTTTTTTGATGTTTGTTTTGGCTTTTATCTTTTTAGATGCCGATCAGGTTGTTTCTACTTTTTTTGTAGCACTTGTTTATCCTCTTATGGTTAAGGCAACTTCTGGTCTTGGTTATATATTTTTGATTGATACGAGTCATGTTTTAATTATTGTTTTGTTTGGGGCTATTTTAACTGGTTTTGGACAAGGAGTTATTTTTAGATTAGGACTTAATTTTGGTAGTTTTTCTATTGTTGCAAAAATTTTTTATAAGTATTTTAAAATTTCAGTTACTTTAGTTAATGCTCTTATTAATGCTTCTGTTGTTTTAATTGGAGGTTTCTTTTTAGGAATAGATATGGTTTTATATGCAATTGTTTTTATAGTTGTTTCAAGATACGTTAGTGAAAAGGTTATTTTGGGTATTAGTACTAATAAAACTTTTAAAATAATAAGTAATCAGTATTTGAAAATAGAAAAATTTATTGAAGAGAGTCTTAAGCATGATGTGACTATTTATGATACTTATGGTGCTTTTAATGGTAAAGATAAGAAACTTTTGATGACTGTTATTCCTTCGAGTGAGTTTGTTATTTTAAAAGATTTTGTTAAAAGTGTTGATAAGAATGCTTTTGTTTTTGTGACTGATACGTATGAAGCTAAAGGACAAGATGTTTTGATAAGTAAAGAAAAGTGTTAAGTTTTTTATAGCTTTTTACTTTTCTTTTTTTTTAGATTAATGTGTGTTATAATGTAATGTAAGTGAGGTGTTGCAATTTGGAAATAATTAGCATGAAGAATGTTTATAAGACTTATCCTAATGGAGTGGGTGCTATATTTAATCTTAATCTTTCTATTGAAAGAGGGGATTTTGTTTTTATAATTGGTGGTTCTGGAAGTGGAAAGAGTACTCTTATTAAAATGCTTTATCGTGAGGAAAAACCTTCTCGTGGTGAAATTATTTTAGGAGGAGTTAATGTTGGAAAACTTAGAAATTCTAGGGTTTATAAACTTAGAAGACTTATTGGAGTAGTTTTTCAAGATTATAAATTACTTCCTAAACTTACTGTTTATGAAAATGTTGCTTTTGCTCTAGAGGTAACTGGTGTAGATGGTAAAGAAATTAGAAAGCGTGTTATTGATGTTCTTGGTAAAGTTGGTCTTAAGCATAAAGCTAAAGAATATCCTGATAAATTATCTGGTGGAGAACAGCAAAGGGTTGCAATTGCTAGAGCGGTTGTAAATCGTCCTAAAATTTTGATTTGTGATGAACCTACTGGAAATTTGGATCCTATTATTAGTATGGAAATAATGGATATTTTGGAAAAAATTAATAAAGAATATGGTACAACTGTTCTTATGGTTACACATGATATTGATATTGTTAAAAAACTTAAGAAAAGGGTACTTGTACTTAAAGATGGAAGACTTGAAAAGGATTATAAGGAGGGAAGTTTTGTAGATGAAAAGTTGTAGAACGTTTTTTAGAAGTTTAAGAGATGCTTTTAAGAGTGTTGTTAGGAATTTTAGTTTATCTCTTGCTTCAATTACTTGTATTACGATAACCTTGATTATTATAGCCTCTGCTCTTCTTTTATCTAGTAACGTTAAGAATTTTACTGATGAAATAGAAAAAGATGTTACGATTGTTGCTTTTTTAGATTCAGATGTTTCGGATGAGACAAGAGAAAATTTTGAAATTGCTATTAAGAAAAATTTAAATGTTGAAACTTTTAATTATAAATCTAAATCAAAAGTTAAAGATGAGATGCAAAAGGAGAATGAAACATTTAGTTCTGTTTTATCTGAATGGGATGATGCTAGTAATCCTCTTAAGGATACTTATACAATAAAAGTTAATGATGTAAAAAAGATTGGTAGTACTGCTAAAGAGATAGAAAATCTTGATGGAGTAAATTCTGTTCAATATGGTGAAGGGCTTGTTGAAAAGTTAGTTGGTGTTTTTGATGCAATTGAAAAAATTACAGTAGTTGCTGCTTTTGCTCTTATAATTGTTACGATTTTCTTGATTATTAATACTATTAAACTTACTATTTTTTCAAGGAAAAGAGAGATTGGAATTATGAGACTTGTTGGAGCTTCTAATAGTAGAATAAAACTTCCTTTTGTAATTGAGGGAATTATTCTTGGAATGATTGGCTCTATTATTCCGATTGTTGTTGTTGTATTTGGTTATACCACTATGTATGATTATTTTGGAGGAGTATTGTTCTCTCCGGTAATCAAGCTTGTTTCTCCAATGCCATTTGTTGTCAATGCATCTTTAATAATACTAGTTATTGGTATGTTTGTTGGTATGTTTGGTAGTGCAAGAGCTGTAAGGAGGTATATTAAGGTATAATGAAAAGATATAGGGTTTTAATAATTGTTTTGGTTTCACTTTTTTTGGTACCTTTTTCTGTTAATGCAGAAACAATTGCAGATTATAGGGCTAAAATAAAAGCAATTGAAGCTGAGAAGGCTGAAAGTGAGAATAAATCTGCAGAGGTACAAAAGAGAATAGATAATGCTAATGCTAAGATTAATGAAATTACTAGACAAATTGTTCAAGCTATAAAGGAACAAGAAAATACTAAAAAAGATATTGAAGAGCTTGGTAAGAAAATAGACGCTAAAGAGGAAGAGATAAAAGATTTAGTTGCTTTTTATCAAGTTTCAGGAAGTGATAATTTTTATTTAAAGTTTATATTTGGTGCAGAAAGTTTTGAAGATTTTATTTATAGATTTGCTGTTGCTGAACAACTTACTGATGCTAATGATAAATTAGTTGATGAAATGAATGATTTGATTAAGGAAAATGAAAAGAAAGTAAAAGAATTGGAAGAGCAAAGAAATGAATTAGATAATCTTGGAAAAGAAATGGATAAGCAAGTTGCACAACTTGGTAGTGAAAAACGTAAATATGTTGCTGATGCTTTAGATGCAGATGAAGAAATTGGTGCCCTTAAAAAACAAATTTCTTATTTTAAGAAAAAAGGTTGTAGTGAAAATCAAGATGTTTCTTCTTGTTCTAGTGGTATAGTTCCTTCTAGTTCGGGATTTCAATTACCACTTGATCATGCTGTTGTTACAACTTATTATGGTTATCAACTTCGTTCTGATATTGGAGAATCTACTCCTAGATTGCATGCTGGAATGGATTTTGGTGCTGGTTGTGGAAATACAATGTATGCTTCAAATGCTGGAGAGGTAATAATGGCTGGTTGGTATTATGGCTATGGTAATGCTGTTATGATTGCTCATAATGTTAATGGAAAAATATATACTACTTTATATGGTCACATGAATAGTTTAAGTGTTAGTGCAGGACAATCAGTATCTAGGGGACAAGTTATTGGTACTGTTGGTAATACAGGATACTCGTTTGGTTGTCATTTGCATTTTCAAATAATGTATGGAACAGGTTATGGTACTGCATTTAATCCGAGAGATATTATGACTGTTCCTGATTCTTGGTGATTTTAAAACTGTTGTTTGGATGCAACAGTTTTTTTGAATGGTTTTAATTAATTTTTATAGTTTTTGTTTTTATTGTTATTTTTATGTTAAGCCTATCAAAATAAAGTTTTGTAATATTTCTTATGAAGAAAATTTTATAAGTTTTAAGTCTATAATGTTAGTAAGAATGCTTATTGTATTGTGTCTAGTTTGGATGATAGTTATTGTGTTGATTCTAATGATTATTATGTTTTGAGTCTTTTTTTATTTAATGTTAATACTTATGAAAAGATTGAATTTAGTAATTATTTTGAAACTGTAATTGATGGATAGCTACTATGAAACGGAAATATATTGCTATGTGGTATTGACAGTTAAATGCTTTTGTGTTATCATTTTTGTTGAAAGCACGGAAGTGTTTTTATTTTGAAATAAAACATATAATTTAGAGGTGGGTTATGAAATTTTTTAAAGAAGTTATTAATGAATTAAAAAAAGTAAAATGGCCAGATAAGAAGTATATGATAAAGTATTCTATTGCGACTTTTGTTACTATTATTATGTGTTCATTGTATTTTTATTTAATTACAGTAGTGTTTGCACTTGTAAAGGAGCTTAGATAATGGATAAGAAGTGGTATGTTGTTAATACATATTCTGGACACGAAAAAAAGGTACAAGAAAAACTTTTGATGCGTGCTAGTTCTATGAATATGGAAGATTATATTTTTAGGGTTATTGTTCCTGAACAAACTGAAGTTGAAGTTAAAGATGGAGTTACAAAGGAAAAGGTTAAGAAATTATTTCCTGGATATGTTCTTGTTGAAATGATTATGACTGATGAAGCTTGGTTTGTTGTTCGTAATACTCCAGGAGTTACTGGTTTTATTGGTTCTTCTGGTAAGGGGGCTAAACCTACGCCTTTACAACCTTATGAAGTTGATAAGATTCTTAATAGTATGGGTATGAGTAGACTTGAAGTTTCTACTGATTTAAAAGAAGGAGAAATTGTAAAGATTACTTCTGGACCTTTTGCAGGTATGGAAGGAAAAATATCTGAAGTTAATCTTGAGACTAATCAACTTATTGTTTTACTTGATTTGTTTGGCCAAGAAACTGATGTTGAAGTTGAAATGTCACAAATTGAAAAAGCTTAGGCTTGCATTTTTGTGATAAAGGTGTTATTATTTAATACGTTTATATATATTTATCTTTAAATATATGTATATAAAATTTAAGTGGGAGGCAAAGCGGAGCTATTATTACCACTCGCGAAAACTTAAAAAATAGTAAAGGAGAGTGTTTTTCGTGAATAAAGAAGTTGTTAAAGTTATTAAATTACAAATTGAAGCAGGAAAAGCTACACCAGCTCCACCAGTTGGTACTGTTCTTGGACCTGCAGGAATTAATTTAGGTGAATTTTGTACAAAATATAATGATGCTACTAGAGAACAAATGGGTAATGTTTTACCTGTTGAAATCTCAATTTATGAAGATCGTTCATTTGATTTTGTAATTAAGACTCCACCAGCAGCATTTTTGATTAAAAAATATGCTAAAGTTAAGAAAGGTTCTAGCAAAGGATCTAAGGAAGTTGTTGGAACTATTACAAAAGAACAACTTAAAGAAATTGCAGAAACTAAGTTACCTGATTTAAATGCTTATAATCTTGAAGAAGCAATTAAAATTGTAAGTGGAACTGCAAAAAACATGGGAATAGAAATTACTGAATAATTAAAAAAAATAATAAGATTACATAGGTTATACCTATGTGGGAGGTATAAATCCGCTAATACCACATAAGGAGGAATTAAAATGAAATTTAGAGGAAAAAGCTATAAAGCACAAGTTTCTAAAATTGAAAAGAATAAACTTTATACTAAAGAAGAAGCAATTAAACTTGTAAAAGAAGTATCTAATGTTAAATTTGATGCTACTATTGAAGTTGCTATGAATTTAAACTTGGATGTTAAAAAAGCAGATCAACAATTAAGAGGTGCTATTGTACTTCCTAAGGGAACTGGTAAGGATGCTAAAGTTCTTGTTATTGCAAAAGGAGATTCTGTTAAGGAAGCAGTAGATGCTGGTGCTGATTTTGTTGGAGATGCAGATATGATTGAAAAAATTCAAAAAGAAAATTGGTTTGAATTTGATACTTTAATTGCTACTCCTGAAATGATGCCTCTTTTAGGTAAGATTGGTAAAATTTTAGGACCTAAAGGTCTTATGCCAAATCCTAAAACTGGTACTGTAACTACTAATGTTAAACAAGCTGTTTTAGATGCTAAAGCTGGTAAACTTGAATATCGTACAGATAGTTATGGTAATGTTCATGGAATTATTGGTAAAGTTTCATTTAGCGATGAAGATTTAAAAGAAAATTTAGATGCTTTTGTTAAGACAATTATTAAGGCTAAACCTCAAGCTGCAAAAGGAACATATGTTAAATCAATTAGTATTTGTTCTACTATGAGTCCTGCAGTTAGAATAGATCAAAATAGTTTTGACAATTAATAAAAAATAGTTTATAATATGGTTATCAAGTGCCAAAGACAGTAGGTTGTTAGTAAATCCTACCGAGGACTTTATACTTTTTGTATATTAAAGAAGTCTTTGGGGGCTTCTTTATCTTTTGCACTTATAAAATATATAAATAAGGAGGAATGGGAATGCCTAGTACTAAATCATTAGAACTTAAACAAGCTATAGTATCTGAAATTAAAGATAAATGTAGTAGTGCTAAGTCTATTGTTTTATTTGATTATCGTGGTCTTACTGATAATGAAATAAAAAATCTTAGAATAAATCTTAGAGAAAATGATTCAGAATATAAAGTTTATAAGAATACTTTACTTAAAATAGCTTTTAAAGATATGAACATTAATTTTGATGAATTTTTAACTGGCCCTACTGCTATTGCATTTTCAAATGATGATGTAGCTGCTGTTAAGGTTTTAAGTGATACAGCTAAGAAAAATGAAGCTTTAGTTTTAAAGGCAGGATATATTGAAAATTCTGTTTGTGATAAAGCTAAACTTGATGAATTTGCTAAGATTCCATCTCGTGAAGGATTATATACAATGCTTGCAGGTGGTATGATGCAAATTGTTAAAGATTTAAGTATTGCTCTTGATCTTTATAGTGAACAAAAAGAAAATTAAAATATTAAAAATAAAGGAGGAAAGTTATTATGGCAAAAATAACAAAAGAAGATTTTATTAGCTCTTTAAAAGAAATGACATTATTAGAAGTAAAGGAATTAGTTGACGCAATGAAGGAAGAATTTGGTGTTGATCCAAGTGCTGTAGCAGTTGCTGCTGCTCCTGCTCAAGCAGAAGAAGCTGGACCAAGTAAACAAACAGTAGTTCTTACAAGTGCTGGAGCTGCTAAAATTAATGTAATTAAAATCATTAGAGAAGTTACTGGTCTTGGACTTAAAGAAGCTAAAGAAGTTGCTGATAATGGTGGAAATGTTAAGGAAAATATTCCTGTTGAAGAAGCTAATGAACTTAAAGCTAGACTTGAAGAAGCTGGCGCTAGTGTTGAATTAAAATAATTGAAATATTGAGACTTAAAGCCATTTGCGTATGCATATAGGCTTTTTGTGCTATAAAGGGGAAGATAAAATGAGCCATTATTTTACAAATGATAATCTTGAAAGTAATTTGAAAAAAATAATTGTTAATGTTCGTGATAAGAAATTTGTTTTTAATACGGATAATGGAGTTTTTTCTAAGAGGGGACTTGATTTTGGTAGTAGGACATTAATAGATACTTTGCTTTCTTTGGATATTTCAGGTAAATGTTTAGATGTTGGATGTGGATATGGCGCTCTTGGTATAATTTTATCTTCTTTTTTTAATTTAGATGTAGACATGATTGATGTTAATAAAAGAGCTGTTCATCTTGCGGTTATGAATCTTAAAGAAAATGGTGTTTCTGCTCGTGCTTTTTATAGTAATGTTTACGAAAATGTTGATAAAAAATATGATATTATTGTTACTAATCCACCTATTAGGGCAGGCAAAGATATAGTGTATAAAATACTTTTTGGTGCACGTGATTATTTGGTTTTAGGAGGAGTGCTTTATTTTGTTATTAATAAAGATCAAGGTGCTAAAAGTGTTATTAAAGATTTGAGCACTGTTGCCTCTGTTACTGTTCTTAAAAAAAGTAAAGGATTTTTTGTAATAAAATGTATTTTTGATTGACAAGTTGACTGAATTATGGTAATAATATAAGTTGGTTATTTGTCTGTTTGAGAGACAAAGATTTTTGAAAATTTGAAAGTAGGGGTGAAATTTAGTGGCATACAAAATAATAAATTGTGGTGACCACCGCACACGTAGAAGTTTTTCCAAGATCAAAAATACTTATGAGCTTACTGATTTATTGGAAATTCAAAAGAAATCATATAATTGGTTTATTGAAAATGGTATAAAGGAAGTTTTTGAAGATTTGTTCCCCGTAGAAAACTTTGCTGGTACATTATCACTTGAGTTTGGTGATTATCATTTTGATGAACCAAGGTATTCTGTTAAAGAGTGTAAAGAAAGGTATGCTACTTTTGCTGCGCCTTTAAAAGTTGAAGTTAGACTTTTTAACAATGAAACAGGTGAAGTAAAAGAACAAGAAATATTTTTAGGAGATATGCCTCTTATGACTGATAGTGGTACATTTGTTATAAATGGTGCTGAGAGGGTTATTGTATCTCAACTTGTAAGATCTCCTTCTGTTTATTTCAATAAAGAAATAGATAAGAATGGTAGACTTCTTATTACATCTCAAATTATTCCAACTCGTGGAACTTGGCTTGAATTTGAAGCTGATGCTAGGGATATTTTATATGTAAGAATTGATAGAACAAGAAAGGTTCCTCTTACTACTATGCTTCGTGCTTTTGGACTTAGTAGTGATGAAGATATTATAGGTTTATTTGGAAAATCTGATTTTCTTGAAAATACAATTGCTAAAGATTCTACCAGAAATACTGATGAAGCTTTAATTGAAATTTATGAAAAATTAAGACCAGGTGAACCTGCAACTTTGGATAGTTCTAAGAACCAAATTATTACTAGATTCTTTGATGAATTTAGATATGATTTAGCTAAAGTTGGTAGATATAAGTTTAATCTTAAACTTAATGTTATGGATAGACTTCTTGGACAAACTATTGCTGAAGATATAAAGGATAATGGTGAAGTAATTTGCGGGAAAGGTACTGTTATTACTAAGGCTATTTTAGAAGAAATTCGTCCTGTTATTGAAGGTGGTTATGGTGTTTGTGAAGTTAAGATTAATGATGAGTTAGATTCATATAATAAAGTTCAAATCATTAAGATTTATAAACCTGGTACTAAGGAAAAGATGAGTGTTATTGGAAATGATCAAAGTATTGATTCTAAGAGACTTACTATTTCTGATTTTTATGCATCTTGTTCTTATTATCTAAACTTACTTCAAGGTGTAGGTAATTTTGATGAAATTGATCATCTTGGTAATAGACGTGTTCGTCAAGTTGGAGAACTTTTGCAAAATCAATTTAGAGTAGGGGTTACTCGTATGGAAAGAGTTATTCGTGAAAGAA
>CAYVXN010000012.1:13095-14878 GCA_964455135.1 uncultured Mycoplasma sp. | reverse complement strand
TTTCGGTTATGCTACAACTCCAATTTTATATGATTATAAAACGCCTAGCAGTTGTTTTGAAGGAGAAAGTAATGATACAGGTATAACAATAACAAAATATAAGTATAATGAGGAAAATGGATGTGGTAAAACAGTTATAATAAAAAATACACCTGTTACCATAAATGGTATCTCTGGAAAAATAACTGCTATCGGAGAGGGAGTTTTTGAAAAGAGAGACGATGAAAATCCTGCTTATCAAGTAGAAGAAGTTATTCTATCAGATAGAGTTGAAACAATCGGAAAAAATTCCTTTAAAGGAAGCAATTTAAAAGAACTACCTGATTTAAGAAAGGTAAACAGTATAGGAGATTATGCTTTTTATAACACTAAAATTACAGAAGCAGATTTAACTGATTATCCATCTAGTAGCACTATAGGAGATTATGCCTTTTCTTCTAATAAAAATTTAACAACTGTAAAATTTTCCCAAAGCACTGATCCATTGACTAGTATTACTGTAGGAAATTATGCTTTTGCAAATAATAAAAATTTGGGGACTGTGACTTTACCTAATGCTAATATATTTTCACCAGAGGCAACTTTAACTAAAGGGCTTTTTAAAGAAAGTGGTACTTCTGCTGGTGGTATAGCTGTTGCAATACCTGGTGGTATGAAATATGTTGGAGATGAGATGTTCTATTTAGCTAAAATTAACGGAATTACTTTAAATGACGGAGTTCAAACTATAGGAGTCAGAGCGTTTTCGCAATATAAAAACGAAAACAAAGAGGGAAAAGGAATAGCATCTACAATGATAATTACTTCAAATGTAAAAAGTATTGGTGAGGATAGTTTTAGGGGATTAAATATAACAACATTAACTTTTAATGATGGAAACGTACCTTTATCAATTGGTACAGCGGCTTTTAAAGATAATTCTGTAACAACATTAGATATTCCTTCACGTATTGTTAAAATAGAAAGTTCGGCTTTTGAAAACTCAGGAATACAAAATTTGACTTTTGAAGATGGTAGCCAACTAAATAATATTCCTTATAATATTCCTTCGTTTGCATTTGCATACAATCAATTAGCAGGCACTTTAATAATTCCGGATAGGGTTACTACAATAGAAGAAAAAGCATTCATAAGAAATAAAAGCGAGATCGCAACTCAACAAGAATTAGCAGTTACTCTACCTGTTAAAATTAAAAAAATTGGAATTGATGCATTTTCTAATAACAATCTCATTAATATAACAATTCCAAATACCGTTATAACAATAGGAGCAAGAGCTTTTAAAAATACAAATCTATCGAATGTAAATTTTGTTAGTGGAGGTACTGAAAATCTTGTAATTAATAGCGGTGCATTTAGTGTAAATAAAAACTTAGCAGAATTTACTATCCCAAGTAGGACAGAGTCTATCGGGGACAATGTATTTTCTGATATAGCAACAGATGCTAAAATATACAATAATTCAAAAGAATTAAATTACTCAGATAATATTACTTGGTGTAGCCACTTTGCATTAAATGCTACTACTTGTGATGTAGTTGGACCGGACGATGAAAACAAACTAACAATAACATACACGAACAAGAATACTACTAACACAAGATATGTATATAACATGGGAGGTGTTACAAATGAATAATAAAGGAATGACTTTAGTTGAATTACTTGTAACATTTTCCCTTCTGTTAGTATTAGTAATAGGAATGTTTAATCTTATATTAGAAGTTAAATTTCAACTTGATGAAAAACAAATTGCTAAAGATTTAACTGAATATTCATCTGT
>CAYVXN010000012.1:4034-12995 GCA_964455135.1 uncultured Mycoplasma sp. | reverse complement strand
TGAAAATAACACAACTTGATATAGCATGAACAAATCTTGCTATTAGAAAAGGTAAGTATTTTACCTTTTTTTCATTTAAAATACTCATTATTTGAAAATGTACAGAAAAGCCACCAAAAGAAATAAAAAAAACTGAAAAAAGAAGTCTAGTAGTTAAACCAAAATCAGATAAAGATAAATACTTAAGACCTGAAGTCATTTCCGTAATTCCGATTATAGGAATAGAAAAATTACTACTTGGTTCTTTGAATAATAAATTAACTAATATTAAAAAGAAAGTTACAATACCAAAAACATTAATTAAAGTATCTAAAGAACTTCTTATACTTTTTAAAAGAACTCTAAAAATATTACATTCATTTATCTTATTATTTAAATATCTAAAATTATTAAACTTTAGACTATTATCATTTATATTATAACTACTATGATAATTTCTAAATATTAAACCTACTACTATATTACCTAAAATATGACAAACAAGAATTATAAAACCTATGTAAATACTATTAAAGAAAATATTACCAACAGTATTTACAATGAATAAAGGGTTAGAAAAAAAAGTAAACATAAGAATTTTTTCACAATCTTTATTATTAATAACTTTTTTTTCTATCAAATCATTTAAATATTTAGCACTACTAGGGAAACCTGTAATCATACTCATGAAAAAAATAAAAGCACTTTCACCCCTAGTTTTAAAAAGAAATCTCATAGGTTTCTTAAAAATATTTCCTAGTATTTTAGGAATGTCAATTTCTACTAGAATTGATGAAATAATAAACATTGGAAAAAGAGAAGGGAAAATATTTTTAACAAAAAGATCTATACTAAAGGTAATTATTTCTGTTAAATGATTAGATTTTGTAAATATATTTACTATAAGTATTAAAATAGTGCAAATAATTGTCAAAGAATATAATCTTTTTTTCATATTTCACCTAATTTCCTGTTATAATTATATTGGAGAGATTATTATGAAGAACGAAAAAAAAAGTAAAATACAAAATTTAAAAGAAAGAATAATAAATTTTTTTAAAAATCCAAAAGAGGTAGTATCATTTTTTTTACCTATTGTTATTACCATTAGTTTACTAATACCTGTTCCTTATTATGTGAAAATGGGTGGAGGAACAATAAATTTAAATGATGAAATTTCAATAGAGGGAGAGAAAGAAGAAAAAGGATCTCTAGAAGCACTTTATGTAAGAGAAGCAAAAGGGATAGTTTTAACGTATTTACTATCATACATAGTTCCATCGTTTGAAAAAGAAAAAATAGAAAATACTGTTATAAATGAAGAAGATGAAGATGCTTATAATTATAGAGAAAGACTTTATTTTACCACTTCATTAGATTCTGCTACTAAAGTTGCTTTTGAAAAAGCTGGTAAAGAAGTAAAAATATCCTCTAGTAGATTTTTAGTAATTTATATAGATAAATCTTCTAAAACTAATTTAGAAGTAGGGGATGAAATACTAAAAATAGAAGGTGAGAAAGTAGATAGTTATGATGAAATGGCTAGCTTAATATCAAAAAATCAAAATAAAAAACAAATCAAAATAATAGTAAAAAGAGATAATAAAGAAATAGAAACTTCTAATCAACTGATAAACATGGATAATGAGAAAAAACTAGGAGTAGTAATTTCTAATGAAATAAAATATACTAGTGATCCAAAAGTTGATTTTGCTTTTAATGGTAGACAAGCAGGACCTTCTGGTGGACTTATGATAGCTTTAACTATTTATAACAAGTTAACAGACGAAGATATAACTAAAGGAAAAAAAGTAGTAGGAACCGGTACTATTGATACTTTAGGTAATGTTGGAGAAATCGGAGGAATAAAATACAAACTAATGGCTGCTGATAGTAAAAATGCTGATATAGTTTTCGTTCCAAAAGAAAATTATAAAGAAGCTAAACAAATAAAAGATAAAAAGAATTATAATTTCGAATTAGTTAGTATATCTAATTTTGATGATGCTATAGAATACTTAAATAAATAAGTAAACTATAAATGGTTTATTTATTTTTTTTATTATCTTAAAAAACATAATTTACTTTGTTTATGACAATTTTACATAAAATGACAAAATTTAATTTACAAACAAAAAGTTTTATGATAAATTTATATCATAGGAGGTAATAATAATATGTTTGAAGAAATTGAAAATAAGAAAGGACATAGTAAAGCGTTTACAATTTTAGCTATTTTTGTACTTGTTGCTACTATAACAGGTGTAGCAGTAGCAGCCTATACTTGGAATTTTGAAAGTAAAAATGCTAATACTATTGGAACTGGTAACATTTCGATGAGTTTTTTGGAATCAACTGATGTTATTAATATAACTAATGCACTTCCAATTACAGATGATAATGGAATGGGACTAAATACAAAAAATGAATATTTTGATTTTGCCATTACTACTAAAGCAAGTGGGGCCCCTGGAAATATATCATATAATATTTCAATAACTAAGGTTGCTGTTGATTCAGGGTATACAGCTCTTAAAGATTCTGATGTTAAAGTTTACTTAACAACTTTAGCAGGAGAAGATGAAATTCAAGTTGTAAGACCAACTTTAGTAAGTTCTATCATCACTAGCGGAGATACTGGTACATTAACATTTGATTCAGGAAAAACTGGATATTTAACTCACAACCATACTACTGCTAATCAAACTAAAACTACAAAATATAGATTAAGAATGTGGGTTGACTCTGCAGTTGATGCATCTAAATGGACTGCAAGCACTAAAAATCAATACAAATTAAAAGTTAGTACTTCAGGTACTTTAAGCGCTTAATTAGGAAAGGAGAAATAAGTTATGGATAACAAAAAAGTTTTAGGTATCTCTATAGCTGCTGTTGTTGTATTAGTTATAGCAATAATCGCTACTTCATACGCTGTATTTACAGCTCAATTAACAGGTACTAAAGAAAACAAACTTACTACAGGGTATGTTAAGATGAATTGTGCTGAAACTAATTTTAATGTTTCAAATACAAAAGTTATGACTGATGCTCAAGGTATTGCAGCATCTGGTAATGCAGCAACTTGTACTTTGACTTCAGAAATGGTTGGTTCAATGACAGTTGGTTATGATGTTGCTTTATACGATGTAGATAGCACATCTCCAAGTGATGCTTTAACTAAAGATAATGTAAAAATTCAAGCAACTAAAAAAATTGATAGTGGCTCAGTACAATATTTAGCAGGAACTAGTTCTTCTGCTGGGGTAACAGTAGGATCTTTATCATCTTCAGCTGGTCAATATGATACTAGTATAACAGAATATAAATTAGATTCAGCTACTTTAACTGGTAATCAGTCAGTTTTATATTCTATCAAAGCATGGGTTGCATCTGATCCTGGTGCTAGTAATACAAACTCTTCAAATACATCTGGTGTATGTAGCGATCCAACACATACAACTGAATCTGCTTGTAAAGCAGCTGGAGAAATTTGGGGAACTAGTCAAACTCAAACTCAAGCTGGTTCAAGCTTTAGTTTCAAACTAAAAATCGGTGCTACTCAAGTATTATCTTAATGTAGTTAAAAACAAGTTTAATACTTGTTTTTTTATTTTTATCATGACTTGATAGAGTTATTAATTTATGATAAAATAAAGCCAATAAAGGAGGTCTGTTATGGAAAAAATTAAATTATTAATAAAATTATTTATTTGTTTTATTGCAATGCTTTTAACAATCTATTTTATTTATGAATACTATAATGATAAAAAAATTGATACAACATTAGAATATACAATGTCTGAAAAGAAAAATGAACTTGACATGATTTCAAATTTAAAAGAACAGTATAATAATAATGATATCAAAGCTTTTCTAGAAATACCAAGTGTTTTATCGCTTCCTATTGTTCAAAGTGATGATAATGAATACTATCTTAACCACAATCTATATCAAGAAACAGTTAAAGCTGGAACACCATTTTTAGATTACAGAATAAACTCATTAGAAGAAAGAAAACTTCTTATTTATGGACACAACAGCACTTATAGGACTCTTCCGTTTACAAGCTTGTTAAATTATCAAGATAAAAAGTTTTTTATTAAGCACCCAGAAATATACCTATACACAGAAAATGGTAAAAAAACTTATAAAATATTCTCAGTTTATATTGAAGATGAAGATTTTGATTATGTTAATTTAAAAAACTTTAATGGTCTTACTTTTTACGAACACATATTAAAGCTTGAGGATAAGTCTTTATATGATACTGGAGTTATTTTAAATGAAAATTCTAATATTTTGATACT
Organism: uncultured Mycoplasma sp.; assembly: GCA_964455135.1. GTDB lineage: Bacteria > Bacillota_I > Bacilli_A > RF39 > UBA660 > UMGS1449. The sequence continues at coordinate 8,709 of CAYVXN010000012.1, read as the reverse complement.
TCAAACATGTAGTTTTGATAACACTGAAAGTGGTTCAAATTATTTACTAGTAATGGGAGTGCTTCAGTAATATGGAAAAAATAGTTATAATTGGCGGAGGAATTTCAGGATTTACTTCTGCGATAAATGCCAAAACAAATAATAACGAAGTAATTATTTTAGAAGGACAAGACAAACCTCTAAAAAAGCTTTTAATAACAGGAAATGGAAAATGTAATTATTTTAATGAAGAGTTTATTCCTTCAAAATATCATTCATTTAATGAAGAACTCTTAAAAAATATAATCTCTTTAGAAAATAAAAATAAAATACTTACTTTTTTTAAAAGTATCGGTATAATACCAAGAATAAAAGAAAACTATTATTATCCTTATTCTAACCAGGCCATAAGTGTCAAGAATTCATTTTTGAAAGAAATAGAAAATAAAAACATAAAATTAAAATTAAACTCTTATGTTAAAGATATAAAAAAAGAAAACGATAAATTTCTAGTCTATTATAATAATGATGTTCTTGTATGTGATGAACTAATCATAAGTACAGGAGGAAAAAGTTATCCAAAAACAGGATCAGATGGTTCAGGATACAATTTATCTAAAAAACTAGGACATACAATAAATAAAACACTTCCTGCACTTGTAGGTTTAAAATGTAAAGAACCATTCTTGAAAAAACTAAACGGTGTAAGAAGTAATGCTACTGTTAGTTTATTTATAAATGATAAATTAATAAAAAGCGAAATAGGAGAAGTTCAATTTACAAATTATGGACTAAGTGGAATATGTATTTTCAATTTAAGTAGCATAGCAAGCCGTAGTATTAGTGAAAATAAAAAGGTAAAGATAAGTATTAATTTCTTAGATAAATTAAAAATAAAAAATAAAAAATCTTTTCAAGAATTTATTCTTTCTAGTGAATATAACTTCAAAAAAGAAAAAGTATCTTATTTTTTAGATAATTTACTTAATTATAAACTTACTAATGTAATTTTAGAAAAAACCAAAATAGAAAGAAATAAACTTGTTTCAAAACTTAGTGATAATGAAATAAATATGCTTTTTGAAAATCTCTTTTCTTTTACTATGAATATAATAGATACAAATAATTTTGAATCTGCTCAAATTACTTCTGGAGGAGTATCTCTTTACGAAATTAATCCTTTAACTTTTGAATCAAAAATAGTTGCTAATCTTTATTTAACAGGAGAAGTTTTAGATATTGATGGTGATTGTGGAGGTTACAATATTGCCTTTGCAGTACTAAGTGGTATTCTAGCAGGAGAAAGTGTGAAAAAAAATGATTAGAGTAAAAAATATATTTTTACCAGTTTCCTTTGATGAGCAAAACTTGAAAAAAGAAACTGCTAAAAAACTAAAAATAAAAGAAAACATGATTCAAAAAATAAAAATAAATCATAAATCTTTAGATGCTAGAAAAAATAAAGAAATTCACTATGTGTATGAAGTAGACGTTTTGCTAAAAAACGAAGAAAAATTCTTAAATAAAAAAAAGTTTCCCTTTGTATCCGTTACACCTTCAGAAGAATATACGTTTAGTTATCCAAAAAATATAAAACTAACAAAAAGACCTATAATTATTGGTGCAGGACCTGCCGGACTTTTTTGTAGTTATCTTTTAGCAGAAGCAGGACTTAATCCGATTATAATTGAAAGAGGAGAAAAGGTAGAAGAAAGAGAAAAAACAGTAGAATTATTTTGGAAAAAAGGAATATTAAATGAAAACTCAAATGTACAATTTGGCGAAGGAGGAGCAGGTACTTTTTCAGATGGAAAATTAAACACATTAGTAAAAGACAAATCTTTTAGAATGAAAAAAGTGTTTGAAATATTTATATCCTGCGGAGCTCCTGAAGAAATAATGTATATCAAAAATCCCCATATTGGAACAGATATATTAAAAAAAGTAGTTAAAAATATGAGAGAAAAAATAATAGAAATGGGCGGAGAATTTAGATTTAACACAACTTTAACTGACTTAATAATAGAAAATGAATCTGTTAAAGGAGTTATTTTAAATGAAACCGAAAAAATAGAGTGTGATAATTTAGTTCTCGCAATAGGGCATAGTGCAAGAAAAACCTTTAGGATGTTACATGAAAAAGGACTTTTAATGACAAATAAACCTTTTGCAGTAGGGCTTAGAATTATTCACAAACAGGAAATGATAAATGACAACCAGTATCGAAACATCAAAAGTATAAATCTAGGTTCCGCTAGTTATAAATTAACTTATAATACCAAAGATAAAAGAGGAGTATATTCTTTTTGTATGTGTCCTGGGGGATACGTAGTAAATGCATCTTCAGAAAAAGGAAGACTTGCTATTAATGGAATGAGTAATTATAAAAGAGATAGTGGGTATGCTAACAGTGCTATTGTAGTAACTGTTTCAAACAGTGATTTTGGAGATGAAATTTTTTCAGGTATGAATTTCCAAGAAAAACTAGAAGAAAAAGCTTATTTATTAGGAAATGGAAATATTCCTTGTCAGTATTTTAAAGATTATAAAAATAACAATACTTCTTTAAAAAAAGATAATATTTCGTCTGTCAAAGGAAATTATAGTTTTTGTAATTTAAATGAACTATTTCCGAAATACATAAACACTTCTTTGCAAGAAGGAATAGATAACTTTGGCAAAAAAATTCCTGGTTTTAACAGTGATGATACTATTTTACTAGGAGTAGAATCTAGAACATCTTCTCCGATTAGAATCTTTAGAAATGATAAACTAATGTCTAATATAAAAGGAATATATCCATGCGGAGAAGGTGCAGGATACGCTGGAGGTATTACTACTTCTGCGATGGATGGTATAAAAGTTTTTGAGGAAATTATAAATAAAATAATTTAATTTAATTAATTGCATATAATTTTATGTATGTAAAAAACGCAACAAATACGCAAAAACATTAACAGTACAATAAAGTAATTTGACAATTAAAAGAAAAAATAATAAAATAAAGTCAAATTTCGCAACTAATATGCGAATTTAAAAATATTCATAAAAAAAGGAGGAAATTTTAATGAATATAAATGATTTAAAAGAAATGAAAAAGAAGCTTGCAGCTCTATCAGTAGCAGGAACAATGGCAGCTTCAGCAGTAGGATTTGGTGTAGCAGAAGTATATGCTGATGAAACAACCCCAGAAGGTATTAAAACAGAAGAGGAAACAGATTACTCTTATACATCTGAAATAACTACTGACAAAGAAAAAGTAGAAAACTGGTTAGAAGAAAAAGAAAACATTTTAAAAGATGATTATGAAATAACAGAAAAGAAGATAGTTGAAGTAGAAAATCAAGTAATTAGTACTGAAGAAAAAGAAATAAACGAAAGTTTTGATACAGAAGAATCTGCTAAAGAAAGAAAAGATGAAATAGAAAAAGGAGATATTAAAGATTCAACTCTTTCTATAGAAAAAAAACCTGCAGTAACCGAAGAAGTTAATGAAACTTTTGATACAGAAAAAGAGGCTTTAGAATTTGCTAAAGAATACAAAGAAAAGTATAACTCTGATTTATCTGTATCTGAAATTTACAGCAATTGGGTTTCAAATGGAACTATAAAAGTTAAAGAACTTTCAGGACTTACTGAAGAAGAAAGAGATAAAGAAATAGAGAAAATAACTAAAGAAATAGAAAACTCTAATACTGATACTATTAGATATGAAGTATCTATAACAAAAACTTCTAAAACTGAAAAGGTTTACGTAAAAGATAACGTTACCAATGAAACTAAGGTATTTAATTCTTTAGAAGAAGCAAATAACTTTATAGATACTCTTAAACTTTCAGAAAATGAAAATATTAAAGTAGAAATCAGTGGTCCTAAAACAAATAAAGTTTTAGTAGGATCAGAAACATCTAAAATAGAAGAAGTTTTTGCTAGTGAAGAAGAACTTAATAAATATATTAAACAATTAGAAGAACAAGGATATACATTAAGCGATATTACTAAAAAAGAAGTAGTAACACAAGAAACAGAAAAAGTTCCAACTGGAAAAGTTGTTGTAAAAAACTCTCAAAAACTTAACTCAAGTAGTAAATATGAAGTAACTGCTAATTATATTATGATAAAACAAGCAAGCGGTAATATTGCTATTTGGACTAAGGATGAGTTAACAACTGAAGAACAAGAGTCATTTAAAGATTCTTGGTTTGCAGGAAATTATGATGGCTCAATAAAAAAAGATGTTAATGTTTACTTCATCTTTGGTGAAGGAGAAAAAGATTTATCTTACATAGGAAATGGATGGGGATCTTATAATATAAGTGCAAAAGAAGATAAAATTATAATGACTTGTGATAGCGATAGAATTTCTCATTTAAATTATGGTAACTTTGAACAAGAATATACAGAAAAAAAGGTTGATGTAACTAAGTATGCTGTTTCAGGTAACAAAACTATGAATAATTATAAAGATGAATACTCAGTTGATTACAAAAAAACTGAAAAGATGTACGAAGATCAAACAACTTATGGAGCAGTAATTAATAAAGAAGAATTTACAAGAGATAAAAAATATCAAGTAAATGGTTCTTATGAATTAGAAAAAGAAGTATGGATTCTATCTGGAAAATATATCCAAAACAACAGAGGTTCTTTATTCTATGGTCTTATTAAAGCAAAAGATAAAGATATAGAAGACCCA
>CAYVXN010000012.1:0-3934 GCA_964455135.1 uncultured Mycoplasma sp. | reverse complement strand
AGGTTCTTTATTCTATGGTCTTATTAAAGCAAAAGATAAAGATATAGAAGACCCAGTTATAGAAAACGACGACAAAACAGTTACAGAAGACCCAGTTATAGAAAACGTTGACAAAAAAGTTAAAGAAGATATAAAAGACGAAAATCCTAAAACAGGAGATGACAATAACTTAGCCCTACCTTTATCAATGGCAGGAGCATCTCTTTTAGGGGCAGGAATTGCTTTAGGAAGAAGTCGTAAAAGAATATAAAATCAAAAAGAACTTATAAGTAGCTGAGCTTACTATGAGTTCTTTTTTTGTAAAAATAAATCTTTTATAATTTTTTCTTGTATATTGTAAAAATATATACTATAATTTTATTAGAATAAAGGGGCATTTAAAATGAAGAGTATATTTAATAAAGATAATTTTATGAAATTAAGTCTTTTAAAGAAAAGTTTATGTATTTTTGGCTTAGCTTTTGTAATAATAGGAATTGTATTTGTAATTCTTTCTTTTAATCGTGAAATTCTTGATGATAAATATATAATAAAAACAGTTACTGAATATACCTCTAGTAATAACAAAAAACTTGCTAATGGTGAAATGAATGCTTCAAAAAATATCGAATACATAGAAAAAGGTATTTATAAAGTTACTTATACTAATTATGCTAAAGAAAGTAATGGTAAAAAACTAATCGAGGATAATTCTTATTTTTACATTACAGATATGTTAGGTAAAGGTTACGAACTTGATACTACTAAAGTAAAAATAAATAATAAAAAATTAAATTTAGAAGATAATACATTTTTTAGTAGCGGAGGAATAAATATGAGCTATGAAAACAATGTTGTAAATATAGAAATTCCTAGCACTATGTTATTTAATAAAAACACTATAGAAATTTATATCAAATTAGTAGGAAGAGATATTGGCGTAAAATACCCGACTTCACAAGAAACATATTTTAGTTTTATACCAAGTATAGACAATGATTTTTATAATAAAAAAACAGCTCAATCTTATGTTATTGCTGGATATAGTTATATAGAATTAGATAAAAAATAGTATAATTATCGATAATAATTTTATTTAAACAAAATTATAAAAGTTTAATAAAGCAAATAATAAAAAAGTGATACCTTAAATAAAAAATGGTATTACTTTTTTAATTATTATATTAATATTTATAAAAAATCACCTTTCTTTCTATTTTTATAGTTATTTTTTTGAAATTTTGATAAAATATCATTAGGAGGTAATTATATGAAATATGTATATAACTTTACTGAAGGTAATGGCAGTATGAGAGAACTTCTTGGAGGTAAAGGTGCTAATTTATGTGAAATGACAAAATTAGGTATGCCAGTTCCTCAAGGGTTTACTATAACAACACAGGCATGCACAAAGTATTATGATGATAATAAACAAATCAGTAAGGAAATACAAAATGAAATATTTGAAAATATTAAAAAATTAGAAGAAATAACTGGTAAAAAGTTTGGTGACAAAGAAAATCCTTTATTAGTATCAGTAAGAAGTGGAGCAAGAAGCTCTATGCCTGGAATGATGGATACTATTTTAAACCTAGGATTAAATGAAGATGTTGTTGAATCACTTGCATTAAAAAGTAATAATCCTCGTTGGGCCTGGGATTGTTATCGTAGATTTATTCAAATGTATTCAGATGTAGTTATGGAAGTAGGTAAAAAATATTTCGAACAACTAATCGATAAAAAAAAGAGTGAAAAAGGTATTAAATTAGATGTTGAACTTTCTGCGAATGATTTAAAAGAACTTGCTATCGATTTTAAGAAAGAATATAAGAAAAAAATAGGAGAAGATTTTCCTTCTAACCCAATTGAACAACTAATGGGTGCAGTAAAGGCTGTATTTCGTTCTTGGGATAACCCTCGAGCTAATGTTTATCGTAGAGATAATGATATTCCTTATTCTTGGGGAACCGCAGTAAATGTTCAAATGATGGTTTTTGGTAATATGGGAGATAATTGCGGTACAGGAGTTGCATTTACTCGTGATCCTGCGACAGGGGAAAAACACTTAATGGGAGAATTCTTGATGAATGCTCAAGGTGAAGATGTTGTCGCAGGAGTAAGAACACCAGAGCCAATTGATAATTTAAAAGAAGTTATGCCTGAAGTATATGATGAATTTTGCAAAATTTGTTATAAGTTAGAAAATCATTATCGTGATATGCAAGATATGGAATTTACTATTGAAAACGGAAAATTATATATGTTACAAACTAGAAATGGTAAAAGAACAGCAAAAGCAGCCCTTAAAATTGCTTGTGACTTAGTTGATGAAGGAATGATTACTGATAAAGAAGCAGTAATGATGATTGATCCTCGTAATTTAGATACACTTCTTCATCCGCAATTTGATAATTCTTTATTAAAAGAAGCAAAGCCACTTGCAAAAGCCTTAGCAGCATCTCCTGGTGCAGCATGTGGTAAAGTGGTATTCACCGCAGAAGACGCTAAAGAATGGTTTAAAAAAGGAGAAAAAGTTATTTTAGTAAGACTTGAAACTTCACCTGAAGATATTGAAGGAATGAAAGTTAGCCAAGGTATCTTAACAGTTCGTGGAGGAATGACAAGTCATGCAGCAGTTGTAGCTCGTGGAATGGGAACTTGCTGTGTTTCTGGTTGCTCTGAAATCATTATAGATGAAGAAAACAAAAAATTTGAACTTGCAGGAAAAACCTTCACTGAAGGATCTGAAATTTCAATTGATGGTTCATCAGGTAATATTTACGATGGAATTATCCCAACAGTTGATGCTAGTATAACCGGAGAATTTAAGCGTATTATGAATTGGGCTGATATGTATCGCACATTAAAAGTCCGTACAAATGCAGACACTCCAAAAGACGCATTAAAAGCACGTGAACTTGGAGCAGAAGGAATAGGGCTTTGCCGTACTGAACACATGTTTTTTGAAAACTCAAGAATTTCTGCTATAAGAGAAATGATTTGTTCTGATACACTAGAAGAAAGAGAAAAAGCTCTTGCTAAACTAGAGCCAATGCAACAAGAAGATTTTGAAAAATTATATGAAGCAATGGAAGGATATGAAGTTACAATTCGTTATCTTGATCCACCTTTACATGAATTCGTACCAACCGAAGAAGAGGATATTAAAAAACTTGCAAGAACTCAAGGTAAGACAGTTGAAAAAGTAAAAGCTATTATAGAATCACTTCATGAATTCAATCCTATGATGGGACATCGTGGATGTAGATTAGCCGTAACTTTCCCTGAAATTGCCAAAATGCAAACAAGAGCAGTTATTAAAGCAGCAATAAATGTTTCAAAAAGAAAAGGAATTAAGATTGTTCCTGAAATAATGATTCCTTTAGTAGGAGAAGTAAAAGAGTTAAAATATGTTAAAAATATAGTTTGTGAAACTGCTGATGAAATAATTAAAGAAAATAACTTTGAACTTGAATATAAAGTTGGAACAATGATCGAAATACCAAGAGCAGCTTTAACCGCAGATGAAATAGCAAAAGAAGCAGAATTCTTCTCATTTGGTACTAATGATTTAACGCAAATGACATTTGGTTTCTCAAGAGATGATGCTGGTAAGTTCCTCGGAGATTACTATGACAAAAAAATATATGAAAATGATCCATTTGCTAAACTAGATCAAAATGGAGTAGGTAAACTTGTTAAAATGGCTGTAGAATTAGGAAAATCAACAAGACCTGATATAAAACTTGGAGTATGTGGTGAGCATGGAGCAGATCCAGCTAGCGTTGAATTCTGTCATAATGTTGGACTTAATTATGTATCATGTAGTCCTTACAGAGTACCAATTGCAAGACTTTCAGCTGCTCAAGCATCTATTCGTGAAAAGAAGAACAATTAGTCTGTAGATTATACTTGTTTTTCATGATAAAATAGCAGTTTTTGTAAAAAAATTATC
>CAYVXN010000011.1:1709-15419 GCA_964455135.1 uncultured Mycoplasma sp. | reverse complement strand
CTAAAATCTTAGATTTAAGTAATGAAATATTAAAAGAAAAATTAGATAATATTCGTCAAAAAGGAATAAATAAAACTACTATTAGAGCTCTTGTAGTGGGAGTTCCAAATGCTGGGAAAAGCACGCTTATTAACAAAATCGTGGGAAGAAAAACTGCGATTACAGGGAATAAACCTGGCGTAACTAAAAACTTAAACTGGATTAGAGTAGGAAAAAATATAGAACTTCTAGATTCCCCTGGTATTCTTTGGCCAAAACTTGAACAAGAAAAAGAAGCATACAATTTAGCTAGTACTACTGCAATTAAAGAAGATATTTTGCCTAAAGAAGAAATTGCTATTTACATCATTAAATTTTTACATAAGTATTATTCAGATGTTTTAGAGTCTTATTATGGAGTTACAGATATATCAGATTTTTATGAAGTATACGAAACAATAGGAAAAAGACGTGGTTTTATTATGCGTGGTGGAATAATAGATGATGATAGAGTAACAGATCTTATTATAAATGATATAAAACAAGGCAGAATAAAAGGAATAACTTTTGATAGGATTAAAGATTATGAATTATGATGATTATAGCATTTTAGAACTTGAAGAAATTTTAGAGTCTTTAAAAGAAAAAACTGATAGAGAAAGTAAGAAAAAATATAAAGAGATAGATTTATATTTATGTACTAAAGATAATCATCGTTATGAAAAAAAGTATTATGATAAAGGATACAGTTTAATAGCAGGAGTAGATGAAGTAGGACGTGGACCCTTAGTAGGGCCAGTAGTAGCATCCGCAGTAATTCTTCCTAAAAATTATAATCTTGAAGGACTTACTGATTCTAAAAAATTATCTGAAAAGAAAAGAAATTATTTTTATGAAATAATACAAAGGGATGCTTTAGCGATAGGAATTGGTGTTATAGATAGTAGTGTGATTGATGAAATAAATATTTATGAAGCAACTAAACTTGCCATGAAAGATGCCATATCAAATTTAAAAATAAAACCTGAAATAGTTCTAACCGATGCAATGAAGCTAGATACCACTTTTCCTATTGAACCAATTATAAAAGGAGATTTTAAAAGCATCTCCATCGCGGCAGCATCTGTTATAGCTAAAGTTACACGGGATAGGATGATGTATGAATTAGATAAAGAGTATCCTTATTATAATTTTAAAAACAATAAAGGTTACCCAACAAAAGATCATGTGGAAGCTATCAAAAAATATGGGATTATTGAAGAACATAGAAAAAGTTATGAACCGATAAAAAGTATGAATTTTAAAAATTAAAATATTGTATAGACTTTAAAAGTTAAAAATATCTTAGAGAAAGTTTTAATTTTTGAGGTTTTTTTCTTTTAAAAAATTATAAACAGTGATTTGACGATGTTTTATAAACTTGTTATTATTAACGAAAAAGGAAGTGATATAACTACAAAAATAAGAGGAAACTGTAAATAGACAAAATGCTACCTAAAATAAGTGGTATTTTTGATTAAATTATATTAATATAAGGTTAGGTGATAAGAAATGGATAATATTCTAGAAATTAAAAATGTATCTAAAAAAATAGGTAAAAAGAAAATATTAAAAGATATTTCTCTTGAAGTGAAAGAAGGAGAAATATTTGGTTTTGTTGGACCGAATGGTGCTGGAAAGACAACTTTAATAAAAACAATGCTAGGTCTTTACGCACAAGATAGTGGAACAATTAAAATCGGGGGATATGACATAAAAAAGGATTTTGAAAAAGCTATGGAAAATATTGGAGCTATTATTGAAAATCCTGAAATGTATGATTATTTATCTGGTAAAGATAATCTTTCTTTATATTCTATGATAGGAAAAAGTGCAGATGATGAATATCGGAAAAAAATAGTTAAAACTGTGAAATTAGAAGAAAGAATAAAGAACAAAGTTAAAACTTATTCTCTTGGAATGAGGCAAAGACTTGGAGTTGCCCAAGCATTAATAGGTAGACCTAAACTACTTGTTTTAGATGAGCCTACTAATGGACTTGATCCACTTGGAATTAAAGAATTACGTGAGCTTTTAAAAACAATAAGTAAAGAAAATAATATAGCGGTTTTTGTTTCTAGTCATATCTTAAGTGAAATTGAACTTATGTGTGATAGAATTGCAATAATCGATAACGGAGAAATTATAGAAGTAAAAGATTTAAATAATAAGCAAAATGATGAAAAAGATATTTCTGTTAGCTTTGAAGTGGGCGAAGTAGAAAAAGCTAAAGATTGTTTAAAAGATAATAATTTTGTAAGTGAAATAAATCAGGATAAATTACAAATATCTACTATTAGAGAAAATATTCCTATAATAAATAAGATTTTAGTTGAAAATAACATAGAGGTATATGAAATAAAACAAATATCTAAAACTTTGGAAGATGAGTTTATAGAAAAAACAAAAGGAACGAAAGGTCAAATAAAATAGGTGATGTTTATGAAAATATTAAAGTTAACTTATAGTGAAATACTAAAACAAACTAAAAAGCTAAGTTTTAAAGTATGTTTAATAATTCTTTTAGCATTTGCAATAGGTATACCTGTTTTATTTAAAGCTTTATCACAAGATGAATATTCTAATCAAATTTATTATGAAGAAGATCTATCATATTATGAAAATTCAGTTATGGAAAATCCAAAAACAGATGAAGAACAACTGGAAAATAAACTTAATGAAGTTATGATTGATATTATAAAAATGAGTTTTGCCAAAGAAAAAAATAAAGAAGCAACAGACTTTAAAACAAGTTTATATGATGAATATAGAAACTATAAAATGACTGCAGTAGTTTTAGAGTATATGATTGAAGGAAAAACTATTGATTATGTTAAAATAGATGAAGAATTTAATTTGAATAGTGAAAGTTATAAGGGTATTGAGTTAGCTGAACTTTCTGAAATAAGAGATAATCTTTTATTAAAAGCTGAAGAGACTGTTAAAATAATTGATAAAAACGATTATACGTACTACTTAAATGAACAGTTAGAAAATTTAAAGAATAGTGAGTCTAGTGAGGTAAATGATAATCTTATAAAAGTATACGAAAAATTAATTCAGCTAAACATAACAGATGAATCTGATTTTAGAATAAATGAAGCTAATAGTATAATTGAAAATTATAATCAAAAAGAAATTCCTATGACTAAACATGAATATAAAGATCAAAAAAGTAAAATATCTTATGATGATTATTTGAAATTAACAAGTATAAAGAATAAGGAACTTGATGATAGCATTGCTAAGTCTTGGTATGCTATAGAACATAATATAAATTATAATAAGGAAGGAGCAAAATCTGCTTTTAATGATTCTATTCAAAATAATACTGTTTTTCTTAGTATAATAATTGTTATAATAGCGGGTGGAATAGTAGCAAATGAATTTCAAAAAGGTACAATTAGATTACTTGTAATTAGACCTAATAAAAGATGGAAAATTCTTCTTTCAAAATTTTTAGCTATAATATCTATAATTATTGTGCTTGCTTTGATAACGTATATTGCATCTTTTGTAACTAATGGACTTTTATTTGGATTTAAAGATTATTTTATACCTGATCTTGCTGTAAAAGGCGCAAGTGTAGCTGAAGTAAGTTATATATTAAATAGTATTATAAAACTTGGAATATTGCTTATTCCGATAGTTTTTGTAGGATTAATAGCATTTGCGCTTTCTGCCATAACTAAAAATACAGCTTTAAGTGTAGGAGTTTCCATTTTCTTGCTTGTTGGATACAGTTTAATTATAATGATGATGGTTTTGATAGAAATGCCATTTATAGATTTAACATTTCTTCCATATTTAGAATATGTACAATTTACAGATCCGCTTAGTTTAGTAAATTCTTGTTATTCTTATGATATTTATTACACATTTAAACAAGCAAATATAGTTTTACTTATTTGGGCAATTTTAATATACGCGCTTACAAATTATATATTCATAAAAAGAGATATTAAGAATTAGCTTTAAATTTTAAATTTAGAGCTTTTTTCTTTCTGAATGTTATGAATCTAATTTAATTAAGATGATATTTGAAGCTCTATTGGAAAAATTATATTTTAAAGAAATATTTTCTTGACATATAATAAAATTAGAGTTATAAATTATTAGACAAGGACGTGATTGATTTGAAAAATTTAGTAATTGTGGAATCTCCAAGTAAAAGCAAAACTATAGAAAAATATTTAGGTAAAGATTATAAAGTTGTTTCATCTAAAGGTCATATAAGAGATTTAACAACTACAGGGAAGTTTGGTTTTGGAGTAGATGTTGATAATGGATTTACTCCAAGTTATGCTCCGATTAAGGGTAAAAAAAGTGTTATTACTGAACTAAAAAAACTTAGTAAAGCATCAGATAAAGTTTACCTAGCATCCGATCCGGATCGTGAAGGGGAAGCAATTGCTTGGCATTTAAAAGATGCACTTTCTTTAAAAGATAAAGATTATGATAGAGTTATTTTTAATGAAATAACAAAAGATAAAGTACTTGAAGCTTTTAATCATCCTATGAAAATAGATGATAATTTAGTAAAATCTCAAGAAACAAGAAGAATTTTAGATCGTATTATAGGATTTAGATTATCAAAGCTTATGCAAAGTAAAACTGGAGGAAAAAGTGCAGGAAGAGTTCAGTCTGTTGCTCTTAAACTTATAGTTGATAGAGAGCGTGAAATAGAAAAGTTTATTCCTGAAAGATACTTTACTATTACTGGAGTTTTTGATGATTTTGAATCTGAATTATTTGGTTATAAAGAAGATGCTTTGGAAGTAAAGGATGAAGATTTAAAAAATAAGATTATGTCTACTTTAGATAAAGACTTTATTGTTGAAAAAATAGAAAAAAAAGACAAAAATAAAAAAGCAAAAGCACCATTTACTACATCAACTCTTCAACAAACAGCATCCACTAGGCTTAATTTTTCTGGTAAAAAAACAATGCAAATAGCTCAAAAATTATATGAAGGTATTGATATTGGAGAAGAGACAACAGGACTTATTACTTACATGAGAACTGACTCAATTAGATTAAGTGATGAATTTATTAAAAAAACTTATGCCTTTATTGAAAAAGAATATGGTAAAGAATATGTTGGATATGTAAAACAAAGTAAGAAAACTGAAAATATTCAAGATGCGCATGAAGCTATTCGTCCAACTAATATAAATAATACTCCAGAAAAAATAAAGAAGTATTTATCTATTGATGAATATAAGTTATATAGAATGATTTATTATAGAGCTTTAGCGTCACTTATGAAAGATGCCAAAGCAAAAACAACTACTATTATTTTAGATAATAATGATTATAAATTTAAAACAACAGGAAGTATTATTACTTTTGATGGGTATTTAAAAGTTTATGGTGATTATGAAACAAGTGAGGATAAGATTCTTCCAGATTTAGAAAAAGAAATAAATAATAAAATTACTAGCAATGATATTTTAGCAGAAGAACATTTTACTAAACCAAAACCTAGGTATACTGAAGCTAAACTTATTAAAGAACTTGAAGAGCTTGGTATAGGAAGGCCATCTACTTATGTAAAAATAATTGATACTTTAAAAGAACGTGATTATATTAGACTTGAAGATAAGAAGTTTTATCCAACTGAAATAGGAATTGAAACAACTGATAAACTTCAAGAGTTTTTCTCTAATATAATAAATGTAGAATATACAAGGGATATGGAAGAAGATTTAGATAAAATTGCTGAAGGAAATAAAGTTTGGAATAAAGTTTTAGAAAACTTTTATGGTGATTTTGAAAAATTAGTAGAAATTGCATTTAAGGATATGGAAAAAAAGGCTCCAGAAGAAACTGGAGAAATATGTCCAGAGTGCGGAGCTCCTTTAGTTATTAGAAAAGGAAAATATGGAGAGTTTACTGCATGTTCTAATTATCCAGAATGCAAATATATAAAACGTGAAGAAAAGAAACAAGTAGAAGTTGTAAAATGTCCTAATTGTGATGGAATGCTTGTTGAGAGAAAAACTAAAAAAGGTAAAATCTTTTATGGATGTAATAATTTTCCTAAATGTAAAACTGCCTTTTGGGATAGACCTCTTGAAGAAACATGTCCAGAATGTGGAAGTATCCTTTTAGAATCTAAAGATGGAATAAAGTGTTCTAATTGTGAATATAAGAAATAATTTAAATTAAAAAAAGCAAACTTTTAAAGTCTGCTTTTTTAAGTATTACTATTCTTCACTAATACTTATTGCGCTAGTAGGACAGTTTTCTTTTGCATCATTTACTAAATCTTTATTTTCATCGTTTATGGTATCGTTTAAAGCATATGCTACACCATCGTCATTTATATCAAATTCTTCAGGAACTAAGGCAGCACATGCTCCGCATCCAATACATAGATTATCTAATACTTTTGCTTTCATAATTACCTCCTAATAGTATTATATAATAAAGTATAAAAAAATAAAATGTTTTCTTTTTCTTTTTTTTGTGATATACTTTTTATAGTATATGATAGGTGATGTTATGAAAGCAAGAATGGAAAAATATGAATCAGCACCAGAAGTTAAACAAAGAACTAAAAGGAACGAAAGGTTGTATAGTGAAGTTCAAAATATGAATATAGATTATGTCAATATAGATGTAAATAATGCTATTGATTTGTCACTTTCTAATAATTCAAGAGCTTCTCGGGAAGACTATCAAAAACAAAGAGAACTTGATAAAATACTTCCTAGAAAACAAGAAATAGATAATCAAATTAAACAAGAGATTATTCCTAAAGAAGAACGAGTTTATGATATTGATGAGATTTTGAAAATGGCTAGGGAAAATAAACTTTTTGAAGAATCTGAAAAGAAAAGACTTATTAATACAGAATATAATATACTAACTAAACTTGATGTTCATTCATTAGAAAATGATGAAATGAGAAAAGAAGATCTTCGTTCTTTAATTGATAATATTTATGAAAAAGAAAAACCTGTAAAAGAAAAAAAATATCCTCGTAAGGTAGAAGAAAGATTGTTAAGTGATTTGTTTGAAGATACTACTGAAGAAAAAAAAGATTTAGAAGAAGAAATCAGATTAAAAGAGGAACTAAGTCAAAAAATATTAGCCAAAGAGGAAGATGACATTAAAGATGATACAAAAGATGATATTATAGTAATTGAACCAAAACAAGAACCACAATCTTTGGAAGAAAAAGAAGAAAAAAAATCAGAAGAGATTATGGATGATTTTATAGAAGAAAAAGAAGGAAAAGGTTTATTAATTGCTATAATAATAGTTTCAATTCTTATTATTCTTACTTGTGGATTCTTTGTATATGAGTATTTTTTTGGATTATGATATGATCATTTATCCAAGAAAGTGCTTTTTTTAATTTAAATTAATATATTTTAATATGAAGATGCATTTAAAGAATAGTAAAAAAAGGTATTTAAGAAAACGATTTATAATTGTTATAGTTTGTCTAGTTTTGTTTGTTTATTTTTTTCTAGGTTTATCAAAAAATGTTAGTTATTATTATTTAAGTTATTCTGAAAAAGAAGCTAGAAAAATAATTGATTTATCAGTAGGAAATGCTATTACTGATGATATTTTAGAGGATATAAAGGATAAAAATTTGTATAAAGTGAGTAAAAATTCTAAAGGGGAAATAGAAATGGTAGATTATGACTCTTATTTGGTTAATGCTTTTTTAAGAGATATAACAGATAATATTGCTTTATCTTTAGAAAAGGAAGAGTCTAATCCAAATAAAATTGCTTTTTATATTCCACTTGGTTCTATTTTTCAAAATCCAATACTAAACAATAAAGGTCCGAAAATTCCTGTTAGGATGGAAATAATTGGTTCAGTTCTTACTAATATAAATACTAAAGTAACAGAATACGGGATAAATAATTGTTTAATTGAAATGTATGTTCATGTTGAAGTTAAGGAAAAAGTTATATTACCTGTTATTGCTAAAACGATTACAATTACTAATGATTTGCCAGTATCTTATAAAATAATAAAGGGTACAGTTCCATCTTATTATGGAAATAGTATTAATAAAGATTCTAGTATTTATTCTATACCTATGGAATAAAACTTTGTTTTGTGATACAATTTATGTGGTGGTTATTTTGAAAAAAGAATACGAGTTTAATAAACAAAAATATGTAATTGAAAAAGATGAGTATAATGTTTTTGACTATGAAGAAGTAAAAGATTTGATTACTGATTATTTTACTAATTATGATTATATTTTTGGAGATATTACTTATAATAAGATTAGATTAAAAGGTTTTTGTGATAAGGATAATAAAAAAGTAAATAAAACTAATAGAATAGAAGATCTTTCTAATTATCTTGAAAACTATTGTGCTTATAAATGTAAGTGGTTTTTACTTAAAAAATTAAAGTAAAAATTAATAAAATTCTAGTTTTTTTAAGTATTTGCTTGATTTTCTGAGTGATAAATGATAATCTTATATATGTAAGCATAGTATTTTCTTGCTTATTATTATAATAGGAGGTAAATAAAAATGAAAAAAGTAGAATTAATTGAAGCAGTAGCTAGTAAAGCTGGAATAACTAAGGCTGATGCTGGTAGAGCTGTAGATGCAACATTTTCAGTTATTACTGAAGCATTAGTAAAAGGAGATAAAGTTCCTCTAGTAGGATTTGGAACTTTTGCAATTTCTAAAAGAGCTGCAAGAGTAGGACGTAATCCACAAACTGGAGCAGAAGTACAAATTGCTGCTAGAAATGCTGTTACATTTAAAGCAGGAGCAGCACTTAAAGACGCAGTTAACTAATAAAAAGCTTAGGCTTTTTATTTTTTTTAACCTTGTTTTTGATTTACTATTTAGTTATAATATAGAAGGAGGAAAGCTATGGATAAAATAATATATAGTGTTTTAAAAAAATTAGAAGATAATAATTATGAATCATACGTTGTCGGAGGATATGTTAGAGATAAGCTGTTAAATATAGAAACTTTAGATATTGATATTACGACTAAAGCTAAACCTAAGGAAGTTTTAGAGCTTTTTAAAGATTATAATGTAGTTCTTCATGAGTATGGTAATGTTTCTTTTGAAATAGAAAATTATAAGTTTGATGTAACAACTTTTAGAAAAGATATTAAGTATAAAGATAATAGAAAACCCGAAAAAATTATTTATATAGAGTCATTTGAAGAAGATTTAAAAAGACGAGATTTCACTATAAATTCTATTTGTTTAGATATGGATAATAATTTAATTGACTTATATGATGGAAAAAAAGATTTAAGAAAAAAACTCATTAGAACAATTGGAGATCCTTATAAAAAAATGGAGGAAGATGCACTTCGTATTTTAAGAGCAGTTAGATTTGCTACTATTTTTAGATTTAAACTTGATAATGAATTAAAGCTTGCTATTATAAAGAATAAACATTTATTAAAAAATTTATCTTATGAAAGAAAAAAAGAAGAACTTAATAAAATATTTTGTTCTAAGTATAAAAAATATGGAGTTAAATTAATAAATGAATTAGGTCTTTGTGAGGAACTTGAATTAAAAGACTTAAAATATGTTCTTAGAACTAAAGATTTGATAGGTATTTGGGCAATGATTACTGATGTAGATTATGCTTTTACTAAGAAAGAAAAAGACTTAATTAAAAAAATAAAGCTTGTTATGAATGAAAATATAAACGATATTTTTGTTAAATATAAATATGGCAGTTATCCAATATCAGTTGTAAGTGATTTAAAAAGAATTAATACTAAAAAGATTATGTCTAATTATGAAAAGTTGCCAATTAAAGATAGAGATGAATTAAATATAACTGTTGAAGAAATATGTAAACTTTTAGGTAAAGCTCCAGATAGTTTTTTAAAAGAAATATTTGAGGATATAGAAAAAAAAGTTTTAATGGGAAAAATTCCTAATAAAAAAGAAGAATTAAAAAAATATATAAGTAATAAATACTAAGGAGGTTTTGTATGAAGAGTAAAAAATTAATTGAGGTTATTAAATCTAGAGATTTAGTAATTCCAAGTATTCTTCTTATGAATTATAAAGATCTTAAGTTAAATGAAAGAGAGTTACTTTTTTTATCTGTTTTGATGTCTTATGAAGATTTAATTTGTTTTGATCCTGTTCATTTTAGTAAAATATTGGGGTGTGAGGTTAATGATATAATTGAATTAATGTCAGGATTATGTACGAAAAAATATATAAATTTAGTAGTTAAAAATGAAAATGGTAAAATAAAAGAGTATTTAGATATTAGTTACTTATATGAAAAATTGACATCTTTAATAATAGATAGTGATGAAGAAATTAAAGATGCTGATAATTCTAAAATTTATAATGTTATAGAAACAGAACTTGGAAGAACCTTATCTCCGATTGAATATGAAACAATTGCTGGTTGGTTAAATGCTAATATAAGCGAAGAACTAATAAAAGAAGCTCTTAAAGAAGCGGTATTAAATGGAGTAGGTAATTTAAAATATATTGATAAAATTCTTTATGATTGGACAAAAAAAGGTTATAAAAAAGCAAGTGATGTTAGAAAAAAGAAAAAAGTTACCGAAGAAGTAGAGCTGTTTGAATATGATTGGTTGGATGAAAATGATTAATAAGATTTTAAATGAACTAGAAGAGTTAATTCCTAATCCTGTATGTGAACTTCGATATAATAAAGATTATGAACTTTTAATTGCGGTTATGTTAAGTGCTCAAACTACTGATAAGAGAGTTAATATAGTAACTAAAGAACTTTTTTCAAAATATGATAATTTAGAAAGTCTTAAAAATGCTTCTTTAAAAGAAGTAGAACAAATTATTTATAGTTTAGGAAATTATACTAAAAAAAGTAAAGCAGTTATTGAAATAGCAAAAAAAGTTAGTAGTTGGGGTAGTGTTCCAAATGATAGGAAATTACTTGAAAGTCTTCCAATGGTTGGTAGAAAGACTGTTAGTGTTGTGCTTAGTGAACTTTATAAAGAACCAAATATAGCAGTGGATACACATGTAGAAAGAGTTTCAAAAAGACTTGGTCTTGCAAAAGATAATGCAAGTGTTTTAGAAGTGGAACAAAGTTTAAAAAGAAAAATTCCAAAAAATTTATGGTGTAATTCTCATCTTAGATTAGTTCATTTTGGTAGATATTATTGTACTTCAAAAAATCCTAGTTGTGCTAATTGTCCTTTGAAAGATGTATGTAAATATAAAAAAAATAAATAAATTATGTATAAGTTCTAATTTATTTATTTTTTACCATAGTATTCTTAGTAAAAAGATGAAAAATAAAATTATTTCTATAAAAAGAATGATAGCGTTAAATGTAATACAAAAAAACATAGTTATGAAAGATTGGTATACTATTATTAGTATCCAAAAACATAAAAAACCTAAATAAAATCTACTAGCACGTCTTCTATTTCTGCAGGCGTTACAGCTACAGAAAAAACTATGTTTCATAATATCACCTATTGTAATATATGATATTTATTTATTTTTGGTATTATTCCTTGTTTTATTTTTTAAATTCTTTTATAATTGTTATAGAGTATGGAGGCTTATTATGGATGTGAAAAACAGAATAAAAGAAATTAGTGATCTTCTTAATAAATATAATTATGAGTATTATATTCTTGACAAGCCTAGTGTTAGTGATAGTGAATATGATAGATTAATGCAAGAACTTGTTAGTTTAGAAGAAAAATATCCTGAGTATAAACTTGATTCTTCTCCAACTTCTAGAGTAGGGTCAGATGTTGTTTCTAATTTTAAGAAAGTAATTCATAAAAGACCAATGCTTTCACTTGGTAATGTTTTTAATGAAAGTGATATTATAAAATTCGATGAGAGAATTAAAAAAGAAGGTTTTAATCCTACTTATGTTTGTGAATTAAAAATAGATGGTCTTGCTATTAGTTTAAATTATGAAAATGGTGTTTTAGTTGGAGGCACTACTCGTGGGGATGGTAAAGTAGGAGAAGATATTACGAGTAATGTTAAGACTATAAAAGCTATTCCTTTAAAACTTACTAAAGATATTGATATTGAAGTACGTGGAGAAATCTTTATTGATAAGAAAGAATTTGATAGAGTAAATAAAGAAAGAAGAGAGAAAGGTTTAGAACAGTTTCAAAATTGTCGTAATCTTGCAAGTGGAAGCGTGAGACAGCTTGATTCTAGGGTTACTGCAGAAAGAAACCTAAATAATTTTATTTATCATTTACCTAATCCTTTGGATTATGGACTTCATAAGCATAGCGAGGCACTTTTATTTATGAAGGAATTAGGTTTTAATGTAAATGAAAAACGTAAAATATGTAAATCAATTGAAGAGGTTTTAAGTTTTATTGAAGAAATTACTGAAATTCGTGATACTTTAGATTATGATATTGATGGAATAGTAATAAAAGTTGATGATATAAAAATGCAAGAAAATCT
Source organism: uncultured Mycoplasma sp. (assembly GCA_964455135.1). Lineage (GTDB taxonomy): Bacteria > Bacillota_I > Bacilli_A > RF39 > UBA660 > UMGS1449. The sequence continues at coordinate 2,973 of CAYVXN010000011.1, read as the reverse complement.
TGGGTATACTGCTAGAAGTCCTAAATGGGCAACAGCATATAAATTCCCAGCTGAGAAAGTTACGACTAGACTTACTGATATAATATTTACTGTAGGAAGAACTGGAAAAATTACTCCGAATGCTATGCTTGAACCTGTTAGAGTAGCAGGATCTACTATTAGAAAAGCAACTCTTCATAATGAAGATTACGTTGTTAGTAAAGATATAAGAATTGGAGATATTGTTGTTATTCAAAAAGCTGGAGATGTAATACCAGAGGTTGTAAAAGTAGACTTAGATAGAAGAGATAAAGTGCTTCCAGAATTTAAAATGATTGATAAATGTCCGGTTTGTAATACATTACTAGTAAGAAAAGGAGATGAAGCTAATCATTATTGTCCTAATACATTATGTGATGCAAGAAAAGCTTCAGTTCTTATTCATTTTGCTAGTAGAAAAGCTATGAATATAGATGGACTTGGTGATAGGATAATTGAAGATTATTACAACTTTGGTTATTTAACTGATATTCCAAGTATTTATGAACTTAAAAAATATAAAGATGAACTTCAAAGTCTTGAAGGATTTGGAGAAAAAAAAGTAGATAATTTACTTGATGCTATAGAAAAATCTAAACAAGCTTCTTTGGAAAAATTACTATTTGGTTTAGGAATAAGACATTTTGGAGAAAAATCCGCTCTTATTATTGCTAAAAAATTTAAAACGATGGATAATATTATGAAATTAACGTTTGATGATTTAGTAGATATTACTGATATTGGAGAAGTTATGGCTAAAAGTATAATCGAGTATTTTTCTAATCCTGAGAATATTACTTTGATTAAAAAACTAAAAGAACTTGGTCTTAATATGACTTATTTAGGAAAAGAATTAAAAGAAGATACAAACTTTTTAAATAAGAAGTTTGTAATTACGGGAACAATTTCAGTAATGCCACGTGATACTTTAAAAGAAGAAATAGCTCTTCGTGGTGGAGATGTAAGTATGTCTGTTTCTAAAAAAACAGATGTTGTAATAGTGGGAGATAGTCCCGGTAGTAAATATGAAAAGGCTAAAAGTCTTGGAATAGAAATATGGAATGAAGATAAGCTTTTAGAGTTTTTAGGAGGTAAAAATGAATAAGAATGGATTTACTTTAGTTGAACTTATTTTAGTAGTAGTAATTATTGGGATAATTTCTGCGATTACAATTCCAAGTATTATGGATGCTTTAAGTGAAAGTAAAACAACTGGAGGAGAAACAGTTGAAAAATTACTTGAAAC
>CAYVXN010000011.1:0-1609 GCA_964455135.1 uncultured Mycoplasma sp. | reverse complement strand
AAAAATAGGCCCCTAATAGGAGCCTATTAATTTTGCTTGAACTACTAATCTTTGACTGTCATCTGTATAGCAAGTAGAAAGAGTTAATATTTTGTCACTAGTTGATGGTTTAACTTTAAAATCTTTAATACTTCTTTTAATTGATTTGTTTAAGTATTCTTGATATTCTTTAGTACTACTAAAATTTATATGTAAGTAATCGTTGGTTTCGTCTATTGTGTAGACACTAAAAACTTGGAAAATTAGTCTTTCTTTTTCGGTGTCTAGTGTTATTTTTTGTTTATTTTCATTATTTAACCAATTATCTTTTAATACATTTTTTAGTTTACTAAAAATAGTTGTTTGTCTATAAGTGTGACCGTACATGATTGTATTTGTACTAAGTCTTGGAAAAGTATTTTGATAATCTGCAAAAGCCCAGCCCATTGAGTTACTTTTTTTATCAAAATTATGTGTTAAATAATAACTATTATCTTTTCCTTTTACTATTGGCATATCTATATCAGTGCCTGGGACATAAAGCCATGCAACAGTGTCACTATTTTGTTCTTTTAATTTTGAAAAATCTCGGTGAATATTAGTTTTATTTTCTTCTTCTTTTTTTTGATTATTTATGCTATCAGTAATTTCTTTAGCTTTTTTCTGCTGACTTGCCAAAAGTTCTTGTTGTCTTAATTTTGCTTCTTCGATATCCTTTTTTTGATCATAAATATATTTTATTCCATACCCCCCACCAATTAAAAGCATAATTCCAAGTAAATTGAGGCATAGAATTAATTTTTTGTTTTTTTTCTTTTGTATTAATTTATTTTGATTATTGTTGTCATTGATATAATCAAACAAATCATTAAAACTATTATTAATAATCCCGCCTCCTATCTTTATAGCTTAAGTATATAATATTTTTATTAAAAAGTAAACGATAATATTAAGGGAATATTGTAAAAAAAATGATAAAATTTTATTATTTACTAGTATTTCTTAAAAAAAAGGTATAAAATATTTATAGAATAAGGAGGTATTTTTATGTTAGGTATAAAGTTAACAGAACATTTAAAAGAAATTGAAAAAAATACAAAAGTTTCTTTTGACGAAAAAGATAAACAATCCTTATTTTATTTTATTCAAATGTTTGATCTTATGTATAATGAGCTTTGTTATGAAGTTTATGATCAAGGTATTTTATATGATTTGCTTTATAATACATTTAAGAAAAACATAAATATTATTTTTGATAATATGAAAGAATACACTATTAAAGTTTCTGATAATTCTAGAAGGTCATTTAATGAACTTATAAAAGTAAGTACTTCGAATAGATATGTAGAACTTGGAAACTTAAATAGTTTATATAATAATTTTAAACATGAAGTTATGAAAAATCTTAGTATTACAAACAAGATAGAAGCACTTATAAATGCTAATAGAGATGTTATGAAGGGACAGTTATATTCTAAGTGTGTTGTTAATACTAGAAGTAAAACTGATGAAATAATTAATAAATATAGTAAATTTTTAATAGAAGAGTTAGAAAAAAATATAAACTTTAAACGTGATTTATTACTTTCTCTTTATAAAGAATTTATAGATAGTATTTTAAGTGAAGTTT
>CAYVXN010000010.1:0-16533 GCA_964455135.1 uncultured Mycoplasma sp. | reverse complement strand
TTTATTTATAGGTTTCTTGTTTTATTAAATTAATATTGTCATGCATTATTGATAAGTAATCATCGTTATTTTGTTTATCTTTTTCGGTTATAGTGTCTAAAGTTCTAAATGTTAGTGTTTTGACATTGTAGTAATTTGTTAATTCTTCAACAATATCATAACTTTTACTATGGTCCATTACATAAATATAATCTAATTCTCCGTTTTTTAATAACTCTCTTGCTTTTGTTATGTTGTTTTCTTTTTCTTTGCTATTGTTTGTTAGGTTTATTACTTCAAATCCATATTTTTGTAAAAAGTTTAGCGATTCATCTGCTGTTATAATTTGTTTATTAATTGAATTGTCTGCTGTTTTTTTGATTTCTGTTTCAAGTTCTGTAATGTCTACTTTTAACAAAGTATATTGATTTTCTATTTCATCTACTAAATAACGATATGAAATATATTCTTTAAGTTCATTTTTGATATTTTGTCCTAACATTAATATATTTGATGGGTTAAGCCATATATCAGACATGGAATATGGACTATCTAATCCATATGTTGCATCAATTATTTTTAAATCTTTATTGCTATTTAACATTGTTGTTGCGTATTCTCTTTCTTTTGATTCTCCGTTGTAGATAAATAAATCATATTCACTATAATCTTTTAGTTGTTTTTTTGTTATTTTGTAAGTGGTTGATATGGAATCTCTTGGATAAATGCTTTTTATTTTTGAATTGTTTCCATATAATCTGTTTGTTACGTATTCTATTGGGTATATAGTGGTTGCAATATTAATATCTTCCATTTTGTCTCTTTTAAAGCATCCTGTTAGACAAGAGAGTGTAATTGTTATAGTAAATAAAGTAATTATAGTTTTTTTCATTTTTTCTTCCTCCTTATTGTTGGTACTGGATCATAACCTTTTGTTCCAAATGGATTGCATCTTAAAATTCTTTTAATTGTAAGTATTGTTCCTTTAAATGAACCATGTGTTTCAATAGCTGTTATTGCATAATTAGAGCATGTTGGTATATGTCTACAAGTATTATGCCAAGGTCCAGGTATTTTTTGATATGTTTTAATGATAAATAATAATAATTTTTTCAAATTATATCACCAATAATATTTTACTATTAAATTAGTTTTTTATCAATTAAAATAGTACTAATTTTTTGTTAAATGTGTTATATTTATATCAAGGTGATTAAAAATGAATGATTTATTTGAAAAGCTTAAAATTAAACCAAATGATGTATCTATATATGAACAAGCATTTATTCATACTTCTTATGCCTATGAAAATAATCTTTCATATTCTTATGAAACTTTGGAATTTTTGGGAGATGCAATTGTTGATTTAGTTGTTTCTGATTATTTATATCGAGAAAAAGATTTTGCTGAGGGTAAGATGACTAAGGAAAGAGCTAGTTATGTTTGTGAAAATGCTTTATATGAGTATGCTAATGACTTAGGATTTAGTGATTATATAAAGGTTGGTAAAGGAGAAGCTCAAAGTGGTGGTAGTCATAAAAAAGCTATTTTAGCGGATGTTTTTGAAGCTTTTATTGCTGCGATTTATTTGGATTTAGGTTTTTATAAGGCAAAAGAGGTTGCTCTTAATATAATTGTTCCTTATATAGAAGATGAGAATATTTTACTTTTTAATGATTATAAATCTCTTCTTCAAGAAGCAGTTCAAGATATTCAAAAGTCTTTAAATTATGAACTTATTGAAGAAAAAGGTCCTGCTCATGATAAAAAGTTTAAGTTTGCTGTTAAGATTGATGATATTGTTTATGGAATAGGTGAAGGACATACAAAAAAAGAAGCAGAACAAGAGTCTGCTAAAAGTGCACTTAAGAAACTAGTTAAAAATGATTAGTTTTTTTTTTTTTTTAATTTGTTGGTGTTTCTGCTATTTGTTTGAAAGAAAGTTTTACATCTAATTTAGCTGGAACACTATTTTTTGTTGCGTTTGTGTCTTCTTCGTTGTTCATTTTGTTAGTTTCTGAATCGTCCCATTTTATATATATTCTAATTTCAATTACTTTGTTTGTGTTTGTGCTTGAATATAAAACATCATTTGAAATTAAATTGTTTTCTTCTGTTAAGGAAATTATTTCTCCTCCGTTTATTGAGTATCCTGTAGTTACAATATCTGATACACTACTGTTGGTATTTGGACTTGAAGTGATTTTATAGTTGAAGGATACATCTGCAGCAGTGTGATCTATTATTATATCAAAATATCCTTCAGAAGTTGGTGCTATTATATTTTGTGCAATATGTTCATTTTCTAAGAATGTTGGAGTTAATGTTTGCGATATATCTGAGTTGTTTCTTATGTCTTTGTTATTGACTAATATTTTCCATCTTGCTATATTCATGTCTGCTTCTCCATCTGCACCGGTTAGATATTTTGCGAAAGTTTCTTGAATGACTAACAATGAAAATAGTAATGCAATGCACGCTAATAAAATATTAATTTTTTTAGTTATACTCATGTTATCTCCACCCTATAATATAAAAAAATTATAACATATCATAAAATTTTACACAATCATTTTTTCGATTTTGGTTTAGTTTTAGTCTTGTTTTATTTTGCGAACAAATGTTTTTAAAAGTGTTGTCAGAATCGTTTTTGTTTTTGTCACAATTTGTTGCATATTGCTTTGATATATGCTAAAATTAGATTAGTATTACATAATAGTGAGATGATTGTATATGGGAGTTAAAAATGTTGTAGTTACAGCTGATAAAGTTAGAAAAAGAAAAATTCTTTTAAAAAATGTTAAAATTTTTATACTTATTTTATTTTTGATTTTAATATCAATGTTTGTGGTTTTGGGTCTTGTGTATAATGGTGGAAGATTTACAGTTACTCTTGATCCTAATCTTTCTGTTAAGAGTGGTCTTATTATATATGAAGATATTAAAGAAAAAAGATCTCAGAGAAAGTTATATGCTGAAGAAGTAGAATTTATGGATAATATTTCTATTAAGTGGCTACCTAAAAATATAAATAATGAAAAAGATGGTGCTCATAATGGAAAAAATTACATTGCGTATACTTTTTATGCAGAAAATACAGGAAAAGATGTTATTAATTATTGGTATGAAATTGTTATAGATGATGTTATAAAAAATGTTGATGAAGCTATTAGGGTTATGATTTTTTTGAATGATGAAAAAACTGTGTATGCGAAAGTTAATGCTGATACTAAAAAAAATGAAGAGGGAACTAAAACTTTTTATTCAAAAGATATAGCGGTTTTGGAACCTAGAAAAAATATGAATCCAGGTAAAATTGATAAGTTTACAATAGTTATTTGGCTTGAAGGAGATGATCCTGATTGTCTTAATAATCTGATTGGGGGAGAAATAAAAATGCATATGGATATAATTGAAGAACATATAAAACAGGAGAATAAGTAATATGAGAAAAAAGAATAATAAAAAGAAAAAAGGAAATAAAAGATTACTTTATATGTTGTTGCTATTATTTATAACAACAATAATGCTTGCTACTACTACTTATGCATGGTTTACTGCTAATAGAATTGTTTCTGTTGACTCGCTTAACGTTAAAGTTCAGTCTTCTGGTGGAATTGAAATATCTGTTGATGGGACTAACTGGAAAACTAGTGTTACAGAGGATGATATTTTAGGAGCTAGTGCGACTTATGGAGGTAATGTTAATCAAATGCCTGAAAAGTTTGAACCAGTATCAACTGGAGGATTTACAGAAGGTGGATATTTGAAAATGTTTTATGGTTCTCCGACAAGTGATGATAGTGGTAACTATATTTTAACTGCTAAAAGGGATATAGAAAAAGCTGGAACAGAAGGTAATTTTATGGCTTTTGACTTGTTTTTTAAAGTAGATAATGCTTCAAGTGCTTATTTAACTGGCGAATCATCTGTTCTTTATGTTGGTGATAGTAATCCTGGTTCACAAAATGCTTTTAGAGTAGCGTTTTTGGATGAAGGGACTACCACTATTGGAAGTAGTCTTGGAAGTATACAAGGACTTGGTTCTGCAAGTGATTCTGATGTATATATTTGGGAACCAAATAGTGATACTCATTCTAGTACTGGAATTAGTAATGCTTATGATGTGTACGGAATTTCAGTTTCTTCTCAAGGAGCTTCTCCAATTGCGTATTCTGGTGTTATAAATGAAATAAGTGAGTCTCAAAAAATAGCTTTTAAAGATGCGACCAGTGCTAAATATCCAGGTTATTTTGCATCTGTTGATGTTGATTATCCTACAGCATATGGGTTTTCTAGTAATACAAAAGTTTGGGATTTTAAAGCTGGTATTACTAAAATGAGAGTTTATGTTTGGCTCGAAGGACAAGATGTTGATTGTGAAAACGGAGCTTCTTCTGGCAATTTAGAAATAAAGTTTCAATTGACTACTAATCCATCTTAGTTTAGATAATTTATTTTTTAGGAGGTGAATAATTTGAAAAAAGATATTGTTAATAAACTTAAATCTAAGTTTATGTTTTTGGAGAGAATAAAAAATGTTTCTAAATATCGTTTAATTTTTTCAGTTATTTTCCTTCTTGTACTTGTTATTAATTTATCTACATATTTTATAACTTATGGGGAGTTTGTTAGTAGATTTGATGAAAATGCTTCAGGAAGTATAACAGGAGTTGGTGAAGATACTGTTATAATTGATGATTTAGAATCAGATTGGAATTATTATTTAGGACTTAATTATACTGATTCTGATGGAACTCTTCCTACTGGAGATAAACAAAACCTATATAGTGAGTCTAATTTAGTACAAACTAAAATTATATATAATGGGACTGATATTAATAGTAATTTAAGAGGATATGTTTCTCCTGAAGAGATGCAATATGTTTTTGTTTATTATAAAGTTTATCCTGTTTTTGATAATGGTACTTCTGATACTAGCGATGATTATATAAAGTTTGAGCTTATAGATAATCCTTATACTAAAAGACCAGAGGGAAAGGCTTTTAATGGTTGGATTACAAGTTATGAAGGGGCAGAAATAAGTCTTGATAATGATAGATATGTAAGAAGTGTTAAAGTTCCTGTTACTTATAGTGGAGGTATTCCTGATACTGTTAATATTACACTTAATGCAAGCTGGACTGATGCTGTAAGTACAACTGTTTCAAGTTCAAGAAACTGGCAAACTGCTTTTGAAGATTTAGATTCTGCTGGAATGAAAGAAGTAATGATGGTTGAACATATCGTAGAATATGGTCCTTATGATATGACAGGTTATTTTTATAGAGTTGTTATTCCACGTAATCGAAGTTATGCTGGTTATTATAATGCAAATGGTGTTTTGCAAACTAGAGGTACTTGTCGTACTAATGGTGGTTGTATTTATTATGATTTAATTGAAAATGAAGATTATGATGAAGCTAATACTTATTATCATTTGGTTAATGGTACTATGGCAGAACTTGATCCTAGTACTTTAGATTTTGAAATAATTAGAGATGAATATGTTGAAAATGAAAATATAAGTGGTGGAGTAGTTTCTGGTTATTTTAGAAGTGTTACTTTATCTAGAGGAGATTCTTATGCTGGATATTATAATGATTTAGGAGAGTATCAAGAATCTGGAACTTGTAATAGTACTACTTGTACTTATTATGAACTTATTCAGTATTATAATGATCAAGGTGAGGAAGAAATAGTTAGTGAAGATGATACTTATTATCAACTTGTTACTCGTGATACTAATATTATTACTATGACAACTGATATGAGTACTACTTGGGCATCTGCTCAAAATAAACCATTTACTCTTACTAGTTATTATTCTGGTGATTATCGTGATTCTGTTGTTTGGAGTGTTGCAACTGCTAGAAACTTTTGGGGTTATGTTTATTATAATGGGGTAAGTGTTAATGCTTATGCTGATATGGTTATTGAAAATATTTCTATTAGTTGTGGTGCTAGTTTTACTAGTGTTGAAAATGCTGCTAGTGGTACGAATACTGCTGGGGTATTTTATGGTAGATTTTTCAATGTAAAACTTGGCAGAGGAATTGTTCAAAATGGGAATTATGGTAATTTCAGAGGAGTTATTGGAGGATCAAATGGCTCAAGTGGAAGTTCTTCGAATATTACTAAATATCGTTTGATGATTGAAAGTGGTTTTTATAATAACACAGCTTTTGCTAATGGTCCTGCTAGTGGAGGTACTCCAACTATTTATATGGAAGGAGAAGCTATTTATGGAAATGATTATGATAGAGCTTCTGCTTCTAATGATAAATTAGATGTATATTATTGTGCTTCTGGAAGCTGGGGAGGCAATTATTATGCAAGTACTAATACTGGTATATCATTTGATTTAACTGTAAAAAGTGGTAGTTTTGGAACGAGTAAAGAAGATCATACAACTGGTATTTATGTTGGGGGAAGATATGGGGGAACTCATTACACTTCTAGAAAAGTAACAGTTGAAGGTGGTTATATATATAATTTGATTGGAGGCCCTCTTACTGCTAGTAATCGTGGTGATATTAATGATACTTATATGTATATAAAGGGTGGCTCTATTGATATGATTACAGGAGGAGCTGGTACTTCTGCTACATATGGAAATAGAATTCTTCAAATTACTGATGGTCAAATAAATTACAGCGTTTTTGGAGGAAGTAATGGTTATGATGGTGGAAGTGGAGATGGTACTTTAAATGGTTCTTCATTTGTATATGTTGGAGGAAATGCCATAATTGGTTCATCTGAAAATGTTGCTAATAATAGTCAGTTATTTGGTGCAGAAGCAGGATCAGTTTTTGGTATAGGAAATGGAAATAGTAATTATGCTTCAATTGGGTCAAATGATAACTCTAATATAATTATTGATGGTAATGCACTTATTAGAAATAATGTTTATGGTGGAGGAAATTTTTCTGCAGTTGGAGTAAGTAGTGATTATTCGGAAACTAGTACTCTTATTAAAATAAATGATGGAAAAATAAATGGTTCCGTTTATGGTGGAGGAAATAAAAATGGTTCTGGAGATACTACTAAAAATTCTACTATTAATATTTTAATGTATGGTGGAGAAGTAGATGGATCTATTTATGGTGGTTCTAATGAAAAAGGCGTGATATATGGAAATGTAAATGTCAAAGTTATTGGAGGAGTTTCAAGTAATGTATTTGGTGGAGGCCGTGGTGGTTATTTATCTAGTACTTATCCAGGGACATTTGTTACTAAAGAAGTAAGTGTTATTATTGGTGATTCATCATCTTCGCTTGTTCCTCAAATTTCTGGTGAAGTTTTTGGTGGAAGTGCTTATGGTACAGTAAATGGTAGTACTAATGATAGTGATGTTTCTACTTCTGATACAACAGTTGTTGTTAATAAAGGAGAAATTGGCTCAGTTTTTGGTGGAGGTAAAGGTGATGCTGATTATACTCCATATGTAAAAGGAAATGTTACTGTTACTATAAATGATGGTGATATTACAAATGTTTTCGGAGGAAATGATGCATCTGGTACTCCGAATGGAACTGTAAAAGTTTATTTAAAAGGAGGAAATATTACTAATACATATGGTGGAGGTAATCAAACAAGTGTTCCTGTAACTAATGTTTATTTACAAGGTGCAACTGCTGGAAATATTTTTGGTGGTTCTAATATGTCTGGAGATGTTACTACTTCAAATGTTATTGCTACAAGTGGAAAGGCAACAAGTATTTATGGAGGAAATAATGAAGGAGGAGTTACTACTACTTCAAATGTTACAATAGATGGTGCAGAATCTTCTGAAGTCTATGGAGGAGGTAATCTTGCTAAAACTGATGTTACTAACGTTAAAATCAATAGTGGTACTGTTGTTAACTGTTTTGGTGGAGGAAAAAGTGCTGATATTGAAACTGAAACTAAAGTGGATTTAAATGGTGGTACTGTTACTAGTGTTTATGGAGGATCAAATTCAAGTGGTTCTGTTCCTGTTAGTACTGTTAACTTTAATGATGGAGGAGTAACTAATATCTATGGAGGAAATAATGAAGGTGGCTCTGTTACTACTACTAATGTAAATTTAAAAGGTTCTTCTGCTAAAAATGTTTTTGGTGGAGGAAATAGAGCAAGTTCAGTAACTTCTAATATAGTATTAGATGGCTCTAGTGTTACCAATATTTTTGGTGGAGGAAATGCTGCAGGTCTTACTACTTCAAATATTAATTTAAAGAGTGGTTCTAGTACTAATGTTTTCGGGGGAAGTAATGAAGAAGGAGATGTAGATCAAAGTAATATAATTACTAGTGAAACTACTAATACAAATGGAGCAGTTAATAATGATTTAAAGATAAATGTAAATTCTGAAGCTGTCGAAGTTAATCCTTACTGGCAAGATACTAATTATAATTCAGTTGTAACTCTTAATGTTGATATTACTAATAATACTGATAAAACTATTGATAACTGGACAGTTAGTTTAAAAGATACTAATTCTACTTTATATAGCAATTATAGTAATCATGATATAAGTGAAAGTGATGGAGTTTATACTTTTAATCAGGTAAATAGATATAGTGCGAATACTCCAGTTACTATTAATCCTGGACAAACATATAATATGACTTTTCAAATTTATTCTAAAAAGAGTGTGTCTGATTATAAATTAGATGAAATAAGTATTGTTGGTAGTGATACAGATGGTAATTCATTTGTACAAAATAATAATAATTTAGTAGTTTCTAATTTATATGGTGGAAATAATAAAGGTGGTACAACTAATGTAACAAATATAAATTTAAATAGAGGTTATACTCATAATATTTATGGTGGTGGAAATCTTGCTCCAGTTAATAAAACAATTGTTAATTGTGAAAATATAAGTGTTGGAGGACAATTATATGGAGGAGGAAATCAAGCTGCTGTAAATAGCGATACTACATTAAATTTAAAAGGAGTTAATGTAACAGGATCAGTTTTTGGTGGAGGAAATGCTGGTACTGTTGGTACTAATACTAATGTTTATATATCTTCTTCTACTATTGATGAAAGTGTTTATGCTGGAGGAAATGGTGCTTCTGCAGTGGTTAATAAAAATACTATTTTAACTATTGATGGCGTAAGTAATATTAAAAAACATGTTTTTGGTGGAGGAAATGCTGCGGCAACAGGTACTGAAAGTGATAATAATAGTTCTAGTTCAGTAAGTATTGCTGGTGCAACTATTGGTCAAAATGTCTATGGTGGTGCTAATACATCTGTTGTATATGGAAAAACAAAACTAAATATTGGTATTGATACTATTGAAAATAGTGATAGTTTAATAAAAGGAAATATATATATTAAAGGTACAGTTTTTGGGGGAGGAGAAGCTAATGCTTCTGGTAGTGAAAACTATGATTTCTCATTTATAAGTGTTACTGAAGGAATAGATATAAAAATAGATGGTAATAATCATGATAGTTTTGATATAGATGGTTCTATATTTGGAAGTGGTAATGCTTCTTCTACTACAGGATATAGTTATATAGATATAGATAATTATGGAACAGCTAGTGATATTAAGAAAAATGTTTCTATACAAAGAGCAAGTAGAGTAACAATAAGTAATTCTCATTTTCAGCTTCAAGGTGCAACTGATAGAACTAATGAATATGCTGATGAATTATTCTCAATAAGTAGAGTTGATTTATTAAAGTTAAAAAATAATTCTGTAATGTATTTAAAAACTGGTGCAAATCTTTTGAAAAAATTTGTAAGTGCCGTGGATATTGGAGAAAATGAAGTAATAGCTACAGTAATAATAGATGATAAAACTAAGACAGTGACTAAAAATGTTGATAATAGAATTTATATGCTTGAAGGAAAAGTATTAAATATTGCAACAAATGAAAATATTACTGCTTATGGTGATGTTGATGGAATGACTTTCTTTGGAATGTATCAATATTCTAGAGAAGGCAATATAGAAACTGCTATGTATAGTGATAATTATGATTATGGAAGTAGTATTTCTTCTAATGAATTATATTATTTTACTGGAGGTAGTTATGTTTTAGGTTCACATAAAACAGATCATGATATAACTGTTGATGGATTCTATTCAAATTATGAAAATGAGGAAACTTCTGGAGAAGTTCAAGTTAAATATATTGAGCCAACTCCTGAAGATTCAAATTATTATATGTGGACAATTGGGGAAGAGACTTCTTCTTATACAATAGAGAATTTGCAAGCTTCAAAATATTTAACTTTAGGTACTGAAGAATTATCACTTGTTCGTCATGCTAAACCAAATACTACTTTTACAGTAGTAGGATTTAATTATAATGGTCTTAATAGTGATATAAATTTAATTTCTGAAGACGATGTTCCTAGAATTGCTGCAAGTGGGGATGAAGCAGATAAAAACATGAGTTTAGTTATGAAAAGTACTAATAGTGGATGGACTAATAGTGGTTCTACTACATTTATGTCAAATGATGTTACACCTTTTAGTGGTACAACTGATTATAAAAGTGAAAACTCAACTTCCACAGTTCCTTCATTTCAGTTTTATCTATATCATTCTAAAAACCTTGCTACAAGTGGTGATATGGGACAGGTGGTTATTACACTTGTTGCAATTACACCAATTGATGATTTAACAAATGATGTTCAAAGAATAAATATAATTATTAATTTAAGTAGAAAGTTATATAATACAAATGATTATGAAGGATCGATAACTCCAGGAAAACAATATGATTTATTTGCATCAAAAGATGTTGATATTCCAACTGATGGAAGTTTTAGTACTTATTATTCACTTTATGTTGAAGATGCAGAAAATTTTTATAAAACAGGTTATCATCGTAGTTTAGTATCAGATTATGTACTTCCAGAAAAAACAAAAATTACTATGATAGATTATAAAGATCATAATGCTCCTGAATATTACTACTATGTAGTTTCAAGTGCAGATTATCAGAATGCTTTAGTCGAGTTTAGTGCAGAAAATGAAGTTTCTTATGATTTTTCAAAGTTTATAAGAATGGGTAGTACTAGTCAGAATAATAATTATGATGATGCTTCTAACAATATAAGATATTATGATGATACTGCTAAGTCAGTTCATGAAGAGTTTATCTTTATTGTAGATTTTGGAGAAAGTGCTATAACACAGGATGTTTCTAATAAAACCTTATTAATTGAACTTCGTGATCAAAATAATCAAACTAGGGTAAGTGTTTTAGGATTTGAGCAAAGTTTGATGAAATATAATTTACATTATAATAAAAGAGCAGTTATTGATGTACAAGGTGAACTTGAAAAGACTAATATTTATCCTGGAGATATTGTTAATCTTAATGTTAATACTAACTTTATTCAAAATACTGTTAATGGTAAAATTGTAAGTGATACTAATTATTATGATAATCAACTTGGTATTAAAATTACTATTTTGAATGATGAGAATAAGCAAGTAAGTGGTTCAAGTTTGTTAGGATTTAGTTACGAACTTGATGGAAAAACACATTATCCTAGAATAGATGGATCTGTTAGAATTAATATTGCTGAGAGAGTTTCTAATGTTGCTTCAAGGATTAAACTTCATACTACTGATTCTTTAGGACCTGGTAATTATACAATGAAGATTGAATCATTTGGGTCTCCTGATGGTATATATTATGGGCTTGTTTCTTCTGATAGTGTTACTATACCATTTACAGTACTTGATACTTTGTATGGACTAAAAGTAGATATTAGTGATAAACTAGTAATTATAAATGGAAAAACAGGTTATACGCTTAACAAAAATAATGTTTTACTTTTTAAATATAATTATTCATCAGTTTTAAATAATCCAAATATTAGAGTTTCACTTTATAGAAGAGATTATTCTAGTATTTATTCAACTAATTATGAACTTGTTAATTTAAAAGATTATATTACTAATAATTATCAAGATACAAGTAATGAAAATGAATATTTGTTAACAGATAATCCTGTTAATAACTCAGAAGTGTTTATGTATTTAAAAGATAATTTAAAAACAGGTACTTATAAAATGACTTTTTCTCTTTATGATAATAATAGTTATATTGGAAAAGTTGATCAAAATTTAATAATAAAATAGGAAGTGGTAAAATGGATAATATTAAAATAAAAGAAATGTCTAATGAGGAATTACTAAAAAATTATAAGACTATTTTGGATTTTATAACTTTTTTAGAAAGTGAACTTAATAATATAAATAATGAAGATGGTGAGAAGAATGAATAATGAAGATTTGGTTAAACTTATAGACTCTAATAAGGAAGTATTATCCACTTTACCTAAAAATAATAAGAAGAATATTTCTAAATATATTGAAATGTTGAAGAATTATAAAGAAGAATATTCTGAAATCATTATTTCTTTAAAAAAGGAAATAGAAAGACGAAGAGATGTCGTTGTTGATAAAATAAATGTAAATAAAGATTTGGATAATTTAAAGAAGAAAGTTTCGAAGCTAGAAGAAAGCATTTATTTATTTAATGATTACAATAGTTCTTATGAAAAAAGTGGGCTAGATAAACTTCTTTATAATCTTTCAGGTAAAAGTAATAAAAATTTAATGGAGCTTAATTCTGATATAGCAAAGTGTTTAGAGAAGTTTAAAGATGTTGGGATTTCGCTTAGTGATAATGATTTTAAATATGCTCCTTCTGCTTATTCTTATATGAAAGAGTACTTTAGTTATATTGATGACTTAGATAACGATAATTTAAAAAATAGTTTTGAAAAGATATATTGGAAGTTTCCAGATATTATTGTTCACATTGAATTAAGTTTTAAGTATTTGTATTATAAGAATGAAAAATCTTTTGATAAGTATTTTTCTAATTTAAAATTAACAATAAATAAGGAATGTGAGAATAATTTAATAGAAAATTATAAAAAAATAAAAATTAATTATGATCAATTGATTGATAAAGACATTTATACAATTTTTGAGAAATTTTTAAGTAAAGAGTATAACGTTATTGATTATAAAGAGGATAAAATACGACAAAGTATTGTATCTTTGATTGACCTTGATTTAGATAAAAATTATGAAAAAATAATAAATAATATTTCAAAATTATATAATAGTATAAAAGAGTATCAAAATTATTTAACATTTAAATATGTTTTTGATGAAGTAAAAGAATTATATAAAGATAAAGATAAGTATAAGGATGTAGTAAAAAATAAGAAAAAGGAAATAGCAAAAAATGAGAAAAAACTATTTAAGTTAAATAGAAAAATATATAATCTTATGCTTAAAAGTGATAAAGAAAGAAAGTTAGATAGATTATATATGGAAACTTCTCAAATTATTAGTACTTTGAAGGAATTGTATGATAGTTTAGAAAAAGATAAGTTTAATGAACAAATAATGATGATATCTGATAATTCTGAAATAATAGAGGTGTTTAAACTTGCTAATTCTTATTATATATTTCATGCTGAATTGTTAATGAAGATTAATGGGGAAATTAGTCTTTTGGATATTAATAATCGTATTTCAGAATTGAGTGATTATATAAATAGTCCTTATAATACTATTATTAATAATACAGACATTATTAATGATAATTGTTTGGATGACATAATATGTAATATATATAATTTGAATAATTTTATGATAGAAAAAGATAATTTAGATGATGATTCTAAATTAGATAGTTTGCTTAGTTCTCTAAAAAAAATTTTGGTTTTTGATAGTATTAATCGAAGTGTGATTAATGTAGAAGATATAGAATATGTATGTGTTGTAGAAAATTTGTTTGAATAGTTTTTTATAATTTGTAAATAAAAAAAGCTATTCTTTTTTTGAAATGTTTGTTTAGAATTTTGAAAATTATGAAAATAAATTGCATAAGAAATTATTTTATGATATACTTTTAATGGTGGTAATATATGAAAAAAATATTAAAAATTTTATTTGGAATTTTTGTTACATTATATTTAGTAGTGGCAGTTTTTTTAACTGTGTGTTTATTGAGTTTTAACGATTATAAAATTTCTGTAATTGGAAATAAATCTTTAGTTATATTAGATGACAATACTTTGGAACCTGAATATAAAAAAGGTAGTTTACTTGTGATAGAAAAGAATAAAAATGATGATATAAAAGTTAATGATGAAATTTTCTTTTATAATACATATAAAAGTCAGGTTGTTGTAAATAAGAGTAGGGTAGATAAAACTCAAAAAATTACTGATAATGAAACTACATTTACTGTTAATAAAAAATATGAAATTTCTAGTGAATATGTAATTGGTAAAACAGATACTACTAAAGTTATTGAAAATGTAGGTTCAGCTTTAGGATTTTTAGAATCAAAATGGGGATTTTTGATTGTTATTGTTTTTCCTCTGTCATTACTTTTTGTTTATGAAATTTATGCAGTTATTAAAGAAATAAGATATCCAGATGAAGAAAATAAATAATAAAAGTATGAAAAAGGTTTATGTTTGTTTTGCTTTGATTTTACTAGTTTTGACAGTTTTTATTATTCTTGATACTTATGGTCTTTTTGAATCTAAGACTAGTTTAAATGTTCAAAGTAATGTTGGTAAATGGGTAATTTTAGTTAATGATACTGATATTACTTCTGGTGCGAATACTAAGTTTTTTGTTGATGAAATAATTTGGAATCCTAGTGATAATGTAAAGTCTGGGAAACTTGCTCCAGGAGTATCTGGCTATTTTGATATTGTTATTGATCCTACTGATACTGATGTTTCTGTAAGATATGATATTAATTTTGATTTTTCTGAGTTTGAAAATACTAATATTGTTGTTACTTCTATTGAAGAAATTAATAATAAGACTATTGTTAAAACTGGAACTAATAAATATACTGGCGTTATACCGTTGAGTGAAATAAAAAATGGTGTAACTAATACGATTAGGGTTAATGTGAAGTGGGATAATAATGAAGATAATAATGAATATGATTCAAGTCTTGGAGCTGTTCCTAATAATGTGAAGAATATTCCAGTATTTATTAATGTGTCTCAATATTTGGGTGAGACTATAGAATAAATCATTTTTTATAAAGGATAAAGTAGGCGGTGATTATATTATATGAAAAACATAGAAAAAATTTTTAGATGTTTTACTAATGTTTTGCTTTTTATAGTCGTTGTCTGCATTTTTTTTGCTTTATATAGTTTTGTTCAACTGGTGGTTTTGGAAAAAGATTATGTTAATTATTTTGGTTATACTGTTTTTGAAGTACAAAGCGGAAGTATGGCTCCAACTGTTAATGTTGATGATATGCTTTTAGTTAAACTTACTGATGATATAGAGAAAGATGATATAATTACTTATAAAAAAGATGATAATTTTATTACTCATAGAGTAATTGAGGCTAATGGTAATAAGATCATTACTAAGGGAGATTCTAATAATTCTGAAGATAAAATAATTGAAAAAGAAGATGTTTTGGGAAAGATAGTAAAAATCTTTCCGGGATTTGGTAAATGGAAAAAGATACTTCTTTCGCCAGCAGTTTTGATAGCTATTTTTTCAACGCTTACTATTTTTAGTTTTGTTTTTTCTTATAGTGATAAGAAAAAAGCTAAGGTTAGTAGTAAAGAAAAACTTGAAAGAGAGAGTAAACCTGAAAATTTAAAAAAAGAAAAGAAGGATGATTTTGGTAGTGATGAAGTTAGTGGTAATAAAAGGGTAGAAGAAAAAATTGTTAAGAAAGAAGAAACTAGCAACGATGTAGAATTGCTTGAGGAAGAAGAGATTTTATGATAGATAAGAAGAAGTTTTTTTCCTATATGAAAGTTAATGTTTTATCGCTAATTCTTCTTATTTTAGTACTTAATATTCCTTCTACATTATCTAAATTTACTTCTAGTTCTTCAAGTGATGTTAAAGCTGATGTTGCTTTTTATGTTTTAAAAACTGACTATCAAACAGAAAATATTTTACTTGATGAAATAGCTCCTAGGGATGAACCTTATATATATAATTTTTCTATTGCAAATAATGATGGTAATAATAGACTAGAAACTAATTTGTCTTATGATTTATCAGTTAGAACTACTACTAATTTGCCTTTAGAATATGAACTATATCTTAATGAAGATTATGCTACTTCTGGTGCTAGTTCAATTTTTACTAGTGATGAAACTATTTTAGATTCCGATTCTACTTATTTTAGAAAGTTTACTACCGATACTAAATACTTTTCTTATTTATATGATGAAATAAATAATTATCAGTTGGTAGTTTATTTTCCTAGTGATTATAGTGATTATAAATACCAGGATATATATGAAAGTATTGAAATAACTATAAAGTCTAAACAAGTTATTGATTCAGATACTGATAATACTGGTTGAAAAACTGATGAGAAATCATGAAATATGTTATGATTATTGTTATATTTTTAATTTTTTTCTTATTTCTTATTTGTTTCTCTTATATTTTTAATACATTTACTTATTTCTGATTAATAAGGTAAATGTATTTTTTTTATTTTGTCTGGTTCAATGTCAAGTAGTGTTGGTGGAACCAAAAACTAATGATAAATGAACTTA
>CAYVXN010000009.1:0-16702 GCA_964455135.1 uncultured Mycoplasma sp. | reverse complement strand
TTCATCTTAAAACTTTTATCAAATGTTACGTTTCATACTTTTTAAAAAATTTATTATAAAAACAAGTATTTTATTCATCTTTGTATAAATTAAGCATTTTACTATGAATATCTGGCTCTATTATGTTAATAGCAGCGATTGCAGTTTCTAAAGATTTTTTATAATTTCCTTTAAAGAATAGCTGACTTGCTACATCTAATCCTTTTTCTATATCTTTATCAATTGGTTTGTATCTATTTCCATATATTATTGTCATTTCACTCATTCTAGCAGTTTTTATCATTTCATTTGTAGTGCTTAAAAGTTTTAAAGATAAATCTCTTGCAGTATCTACTCTTATATTTAAAGTTTTTATGGTAATTGGTGTTTTTTCTAATTCTTTTACTATTTCATATATAGCTTCATTAGCTTCACTTAATTCTACAAAATAGTTATTAGATATTATTGGAAGAGGATTTCTTCTTATTTTTGATTTACATTTTTTTAGAAGTTCTGTTATCTCATCTAATTGTTCACGAGCTCTTACTTCATCATCGTGCATACTTCCAAGTGATTTTAAACAAAGGTTAAGATCTTCTTCTATTTTACCAAATCCACTTGCTAGTTTAGATATTCTCGTTTTTAGTTTTGAATAAGGATATACTTTGTTTTTTAGATCTCCAATTATAGAGTTAAATTCACTATTTGACTTATATAGTTCTTTATTGATTGATTCTAGTTCTGCTAAATCTTCACTATTTAAATCATACATACTTTTTATATCATCTAATTGATTATAAATATCTGTTACTATTTTATTTACTTTTTCTATTTTTATTTTAAATACTTTGGCAGTTTCATCAAATACTTTTTTTGATCTTTTTTCCATTTCAAAGTCATTTAGTAGACCATCTAGATAATCAAGAAATGTTTTAAGTTCGAACATGCTATCTTCAAGGTTTAAAATCTTTATTCTTGTCTTTATGTCATTAACTTTTTTTTCTATTTGAAGGATGTTATAAGGAACTTTCATGTAATCAAGTGGATAGTCTCTTGCTACTAATTTATCATAAGTATCATTAACTTCTTTTATCCTATTTGGAAGGATTTTATCTGTTAATAAAATTAAATCTGGAAGTTCTTCAATTACCACACCCATATGAGCGATCATTTCATCTAATACTTTAACAAGTCCAACTACTTCATCATAATCATTTTGTTCCATTATTTCTTCAAAATCACTAAATTTTTTCTCAATATTTTCAAATTGAAGTTCAACGTTAGTAACAACATCACCATAAGCAGATTTATTGTTGTTAAGAGTTCTTTCTAGCTCTCTAAATCTTGATTTTAATTTAGTGACAATAGCTCTGTTTCTTTCTTCACTCATTGTTATTTCACGTATTTCATCAAGTAAATTATCGGTACTTACTCTAAGTTTATATATTTCCATTTCAAGATTAACTACTGCATTTTTAGCGGACTTATATTCTTTACTTTCAATTAAGTTATCAACATCTAATAGTTTATCTGTTATTTCACTATATCGATTATTTTTTATATTATCATATCTTTTTTTCCAATCATTATATTTATCTTCTAATTGTTCGTTTTTTACTATTACTTTTATTTTATCAAGTTCAGTCATTACTGGTGTTGCTACGATTAAATTTCTTTGTCTTTCTAATTCGTTTAGTTTTTCTCTTATGTCTTTATATTTTTTGCGTTTAAAAACGACAATGAAAATAATTAATATTATTAACCCTAATACGATAATTGACGATAAGTATAATGTTTTAATATCCATATGACCACCTACTATAATGATTTTAACATAAAATCTTTTCTTTAGAAATAAAAATACTTAAATTACTTAATTTTAATATAAAAAGTTTACAACTTTCAACTGTAAATTTTTTACAAAAATAATTAAAAAGAAGCATTATTTTGCTTCTTCTGTGACTCTAGTTTCACGAACAACTGTTACTTTAATAGTACCAGGATATTGCATTTCATTTTCAATTTTTTCTTTTATTTCTCTAGCAATTTTATAACTTTTTGTATCGTCAACTTCTTCAGGTTTTACAAGTACTCTAAGCTCTCTACCAGCTTGAAGTGCATAACTTTTATCTACACCTTTTATATCATTTGAAATACTTTCAAGTTGTTCTAGTCTTTTAATATAGTTTTCTAACGAATCATTACGTGCTCCAGGGCGTGATGCTGATAAGCTATCTGCGATTTGAACTAAATTAGATATGATTGTAGTAGGTTCCGTATCACCATGATGAGAGGCAATTGCATTTATAACTGTTTCATTTTCTTTGTATTTTTTTGCAATGTTGACTCCAATTTCTACATGACTTCCTTCAACTTCATGATCTATTGCTTTTCCTATATCATGAAGAAGTCCTGCCCTTTTTGCTAAAGTTACATTTTCTCCAAGTTCTGCTGCCATAATTCCAGAAAGATGTGCTACTTCCAAAGAATGAACAAGAGCATTTTGTCCATAGCTTGTTCTAAAATGAAGTTTACCTATTATTTCAATTAGTTCATTATCTACTTTTGTTAACCCTAATTCAAATAAAGCATTGTTACCAAACTCTATTATTTTTTCTTTCATATCACGAACAGTTTTGTCATAAACTTCTTCGATTCTTGTCGGATGAATTCTTCCATCTTTAATTAATGTTTCAATAGTTATTTTTGCTATTTCTCTTCTTAAAGGATCAAAAGAAGAGATTACTATGGCTTCTGGAGTATCATCTATTATTAAATCTACTCCGGTAATTGCTTCAATTGTTCTAATATTTCTTCCTTCTCTACCTATAATTCTTCCTTTCATTTCGTTATTAGGAAGTTCTATTGTAGATACAGTTTGCTCATTACTTACTTCTGAAGAATAACGTTGCATTGAAGTAACAAGTAACTCTTTAGAGTTTTTATCAGCTTTTAATTTAGCTTCATCTTCACGATCTTTGATATAATTTGCTATTTCAATATTCATATCTTCTTCTACTTTTTTCATAATAAGGTCTCTAGCTTTATTCTTATCTAGACCACTTATTTTAGAAAGCAATTCAATTTGTTCGTTTTTTAATTTTTCCATTTCATTTTGATCATTTTGAATTTTTTTTAGTTTTTCTTGTAATTTTTCTTCACGATCATCTAAAAGTTGTTCTCTTTTTTGATAATTTTCATCCCTCTTATCCATATTTTTTTCTCTTTGAATAAGACGGTTTTCAGATTCTTTTATTTCATCCTTTTTTTCTTTCATTTCTTTATCAAAATTCATTTTTAATTTGTGTGCTTCTTCTTTAGCTTCAAAAAGCATATCTCTTTTTACTTTTTCATATTCTTTTTGAGCCTTTTCTGCTAAAGATTTTATTTTAGTTTCTGCATTATTAACTCTAAAATGATTTATTAAAAAGGTCAAACCAATTCCAAAGAATAATCCAATTATGACCAACAAAATGGAGAATATTGTACTATTCATATTTACCTCCATTTCTTATGCTGAGCAAAATCAATTACTCAACACTATCTTTATTGTAAAATCATTTATCTCAAATGTCAACTAGAACAAAATCATAAATTAAATCTATTAATTAAATATAAATTATCTTTTTTTATAATATCATTTCATTAAAGAAACCTAATAAGTTTCTTTAATTATCTTTATTTTCTACTGCTTTATTACAATATTTTTCTCTAACTTTTGATTCAAGTTCAGCACACAATTTTTTATTTTCTCTAAGAAGTGCTTTTACATTTTCTTTTCCTTGCCCTATTTTTTCGCCATTATAAGAATACCAAGCACCACTTTTATCTATTATACCTGCTTCTGCTGCTAAATCTATTATTTCGCTTTCTTTAGAAATTCCAAGTCCATACATAATTTCTACTACTGCGGTTTTAAATGGTGGGGCAACTTTATTTTTTACTACTTTTATAACTGTTTTGTTTCCTATTACACTATCACTAGATTTTAATTGTTCCCCTCTTCTTACGTCTAATCTTACAGATGAATAAAATTTAAGTGCTCTTCCTCCTGGAGTTGTTTCAGGGTTACCAAACATTACTCCAACTTTTTCACGAAGTTGATTAATAAAAATACAAGTTGTTTTAGTTTTATTTACTGTTCCCGAAAGCTTCCTAAGAGCTTGGGACATTAACCTTGCTTGAAGTCCCACATGAGAATCTCCCATTTCACCTTCAATTTCTGCTTTTGGTACTAATGCTGCAACTGAATCTATTACTACTATATCGACAGCTTCACTTCTAACTAGTGCTTCACATATTTCTAATGCTTGTTCCCCAGTATCTGGTTGAGATATTAAAAGTTCATTTATGTTTACTCCTAATCTTTTTGCATACACTGGATCTAGAGCGTGTTCAGCATCTATAAATGCTGCTCTTCCTCCGTTTTTTTGCACTTCTGCAATCGCATGTAATGCTACTGTTGTTTTCCCACTTGATTCAGGTCCAAATATTTCGATAATTCTTCCTTTAGGATAGCCATTTACTCCTAGTGCTAAATCTAAAGCAAGTGAACCAGTTGAAGTTACTTCTACTTCCATATTATTATTTTCTCCAAGTTTCATTATTGAACCTTTTCCAAATTGTTTTTCAATGTCTGCCAAAACTTGATCTAATGTTTTGTCTTGTTTTATTTCTTTCTTTGCCATGTTTAATCCTCCCTATACGAACTAATCATACACTATGTTTTAAGACTTGTCAATACTTTTTGCAAACATTTGTTTGTTTAAAATTTCGCTATATTTTATTCTTGAAAATTAAAAAAATCCCTTAAAGAAATTATATATTTCATAGGAATTTTTATACAAAATTTATTTTTTATTTTTATCATCAAACTCAGAAAATAAAGTTTTTTTATTCAAATTATAGTATTCTACCATCGAAACAATAGCCATTAAACTTCCAAAATATAAGAAAAATTTAGATATTTGAAGTCCAATAAGTTCGAATGGTAAATTATAGAAAAATGTTAAAACGATACCAATCATAAGGGATGCTGTTTTTATTTTACCACTCATTTTAGCAGCTTGTACAACTCCTTTTCCTGCAACATTCATTCTAATAGCATCTACTATAATATCTCTTATAATTATAACAACCGGTATTATCGCAGGAATAAAGCCTTGTGAGGCAAAAATTATCAGTACTGAATTAACTAAAACCTTATCTGCGATTGCATCAGAAAATTTACCAAAATCTGTAACTTGTTTATTTTTTCTAGCAAGATATCCATCTAAATAATCTGTAAACGATGCTAGAATAAAAATAATTCCACACATTATATATCTAACATCTATAAGGATGCTGTGAAACGGAAATGTTTTAAATTCAAATCCTACTCTGTAAAATGGAAAAATTAGTAAAATGATTATCAAAACTGATAAAATTAATCTTAAAAAAGTAAGTTTTGTTGGTACATTAAATTTCATAAATTCCTCCTATAAATAAAGATTTTTTAAAAGTACGTAGAAAAGTACTAATATAACTACTATAACAAGTAAAATAATCACTAAAGTTATGTTTTTTTTATTTTCATATTCCAAGGTATAAGGAGTTCTAACTTTTTTTTCATCTTTTCTTTTGTCTTTTTCTTGTTTTAATCTTTCCTTAATATCTTCAATACTTATTTTAGATGTTTTTTCAAATAAAAAATCATCTATTTCCTCCAATAACTTTTCATCATTAAGTCCCAAATATTTAGCATATATCTTTACCATATCTTTGAGTTCTAAAACATCTTTAAATACTTTGTGATTTCCACTTTCTAAGTTTTCTATTAAGAGAGTATCTTTTCCAAGATCACTTGATACTTCTTCAATCGTTATACCTATTTCTTGTCTTTTTTCCTTAAACTCTTCGCCTATTTCTTTCATATGTTCTCCTTTAATAAAAATAACATTTAATAAGCCATGTTCTGTACCTAAAACTAGGTGGCAAACATTTATCTATCTTTCGATCCTTGAAGTAAGTTCATTTCCTTCTTCAAAGTTCCCCTACCATAATTTGGGTTTCTCACTTGTGGGGTTTACCGCGTTCCACTTCTTTCATTTCTAAAAGACATCGTCACTATGGCACTTTTATATCTACTAAAACCATATTTAAAAAACTTAGGTTCTTTCGAAGCCGTCAGAAAAATTTTTCTGCCTAAGGTTATTTTTTCCCTTAGCACAAACACTAAAAGCATCTCAGCTTTTGTGAGCATGGACTTTCCTCTATAACAAAAGTTACAGCGTTTGCCTAAAATGCTACTTCACTATATTTTATTCGTTTTTTCCAAAAATAACTTTTTCTAGGTTAGAAATTCTTTTTAAAATATCAACATTATTAACAGTTTGATTATTACCTGAAGCTTTAGCTATTTCAACATTAACACTTGCATCTCTAAGTTGTTTTTTTAATCTTATTACTTCTTCAGTAAGTCTATCTTTTTCCATTTCTTGTTTTTTTATAATATCAATAAAAGTTCCATAATCTGCGATTATTAAATCTAGAAATTGATCAACTTCTTTCAAACGATAACCTCTTGTATCAATCTTAAATTCTTTTTCTAATATATCATCTTGAGTTAAATTAAGATTTCCTGGGTTCATACACTCCACCAACCTTTACTACATATATTTTAAAAAAAAAAACTATTTTTGTCAATTGTATTTATTAAAGGAAATCGATAACCTTAATTTTAATGAAAAAGTTATTAAAGCTGGTTTTTTATTTGTTTTTTTTTAAAATTTTACTACTTATTCCTAGTCTTATATCAGTAATGCTACTTATCATTTCATTAAAAATATAAGTTAAATCATCTCTATTCATTTTAATCACCAAATAAAGTATACAATAAATTGTAAATATTTGTTTCAAGTTCGACAAAAAAAGCTAAAAAAAGATAGAAAAAATATTATAATTATAGTATAATTTTAATATGGTGATGAATGTTGATAAAATATCCAAATAAAATCATTAAAAAACATAGTTTTAAGAATTATGCTAATAGAGGTATGACTTTAGAAGCAGAACTTAATGATTCAAATAAATACTATTTAGAAAATGATGTTGCAGTAGTTTATAAAAAGCCTACTCCAGTTAAAGTTGTAAAACAAATTAATGAAAAAATTGTAAGTGCTTTTTTTGAAAAACCTTCTACTACTGATTATAATGGATTATATGAAGGAAAATACATTGACTTTGAAGCAAAAGAAACAAAAGGTACTTCTTTTCCTTTAAACAATATTCATCCTCATCAAATAAAACATTTAGAAAATGTGTTAAAACATGGTGGAATATGTTTTCTAATTGTTAGATTTACAAAATTTAATGAGACTTATCTTTTATTTGCAAAAGATTTTCTTGATTTTTTTGAGATAGAAACGAGAAAATCTATTCCTTTAAGTTATTTTAAAGAAAAAGGTTATTTAATAAAGGATAAATTAATGCCTAAAGTTGATTACATTGAAATAATTAATAAATATGGAGGTATATTATGAAACTTAAAAAAATCAAATTAAAAAAGAAAAAAAGTAGTGCTAATGCTAATGCTAAGCCAAAAGAAACTTCTAAAACTATGATTGGTTTTATTATTGCAACAGCTTTAATATTTTTGGTTTTAGGATATTTTATTTTTGGTATTTGGATTGCTCTTTTGTTTACAATTTTTTATTTACTGATGGCATGGCTTGTTAGAACTATTGACAAGTACCCAATTGGCTCTAGAAAACGGAAACGAGCAAAAAATGCTTTTATGATAATTCTTTTACTGGGAATCATTGGAATTTTATTATTTATTATTTTCTTTATAATTGTTATTATTTCTTCTCCTGATTTTGATGTTGAAAAGTTAGAAAGAAATGAGACTACTATTATATATGATGATAAAAATACAACTATTGCAACTTTAGGAAACGAAAAACGTGAAAAATTAGAATACGATGAACTTCCTAATGTACTAGTAGATGCAATTGTTGCTACTGAAGATTCAAGATTTTTTCAACATAATGGTGTTGATGCTCCAAGATTTGCTAAAGCTGTGTTAGGACAACTTGCTGGAGCTTCTGATGCTGGTGGTGGTTCTACTTTAACAATGCAAGTTGCTAAAAATAACTTTACTTCTCGTGAAGCTACTGGTATTAAAGGTATTATAAGAAAATTTACTGATATATATTTATCAATATTTAAAATTGAAAGAGCATTTACTAAACAAGAAATTATTGAATATTATGTTAATGAACCTTTCTTGGGAAGTAATTCTTATGGTGTAGAACAAGCTTCTCAAACATATTTTGGCAAACATGCAAAACAACTTAATCTTGCTGAAGCATCACTTATCGCTGGACTTTTCCAAGCTCCTGGGGCTTATGATCCTTTCTCTGATCCTGATGCTGCGAGTGAGAGAAGATCTACTGTTTTGTCTTTAATGGTTAGACATGGTTATATCACAGAAGAAGAAAAAGAAATTGCTGAGAGTATGAAGGTTGAAGATTTACTTGTTAATAGCAAGTCTACTTCTACAAATGCTTATCAAGGATATATAGATTTAGTAGTTGAAGAAATAATCAATAAAACTGGTATGGACCCTTATGTTGTACCAATGCAAGTATATACTAATATGAATGCAAAGAAACAACAAGCTTTAGAAAAAGTTTTTGATGGAAAAACATATGACTGGATTAATAGTACTATTCAAGGAAGTGCTGTTGCAGTAGATAGTAAAACTGGTAAAATAATAGCAGTCGGTGCTGGTAGAAATAGAACTGGTGAAAGAACATTTAACTATGCTACTGATATATCAAGACAAATTGGTTCTACTGCTAAACCATTATTTGATTATGGTCCTGCTATTGAATATGAAAATTATTCTACTGCTCATATATTTAGTGATAAGCCTATAACTTATACGGGTACTAATCAAAAGATAGTTAATTATGATGGTGCTTATATGGGTAATATTTCTTTAAGATATGCCCTATCTGATTCAAGAAATGTTCCTGCAGTTGAAGCTTTCCAAGCTGTGGATAATGATAAAATTAAAGAGTTTGTTACTAGTTTAGGTATTAAACCTGAAGTTGATTCAGAAGGATATGTTCATGAAGCACATGCACTTGGAGCATTTAATGGTGCATCTCCTCTTCAAATGGCTGGAGCTTATGCAGCGTTTAGTAATGGTGGTACTTATTATGAACCTTATTCAGTTAATAAAATTATTTTGAGGGACTCAAATGAGAAAATTGACTTTGAATCTGAAGGTAAAAAAGTTATGAGTGATGCTACAGCATATATGGTTACTAATGTATTAAGGGATGTACCGGGAAGAAATGGTATTCCTACTCTAACATCTGATCAATTTGCTATGAAAACTGGTACAACAAATTATGATGAAGAGACTACTAGAAGATATGGATATTCTTCTGATGCTGCACCAGATGGATGGTTAGTTGGATATACTCCTAATATAAGTCTTGCAATGTGGACTGGTTATGTTGATAACAAACCTGGAGTATACTTAACAATGTCACAGATGTATAGTCATAAGAATAACTTATATGTTGCTTGTGCGAAAGCTGTATTTAATAGTACAGGTGACAAATGGACTAAACCTTCAAGTGTTGTAAGAGTAAAAGTTGTAAAAGGTACAGAAGAAAAAGCTAGTGCTTATACTCCAAGTAGTATGGTAACTACCGAACTGTTCAAACGTGGTCATACTCCTACTAAAACAACTAATAAATATAATGTATTACCTAATCCTTCAGGACTTACAATAGAATATTCTGGTGGAAAAGTATATATTTCTTGGTCTGCTGCTAAAAAACCAGATGAGGAAGATGATAATGCTGGAGCATTTGGATATAATGTTTACTTAAATGGTCAGTTATTAGGATTTACAACTAGTACATCTTATACTTATACCGGTTCTAATCCGTTTGGTAAATACACTGTTAAAACAGCTTATAAAAATAATACTTCAAGTATGAGTTCTGGAATTAGTAAAAGCCTAAGTCAACAAATAGAAATCAAAAGTAATGTAACTGATTTAGTTAATTTAAATGTAGGAGACTCTTCTTATTCTCCAGTTCAAAAACCATTTGTAGTTTATGAAAATGGTGTTGATGTTACTTCATCTGCTACAGTAACTACTACTATTACTGATAGTAATGGAAAAACTGTTTCTACAATAAACACAGGAACTCCAAACACTTATACCATTAAATATACTGTAAAATATGATGGTGAAAGTAGCACCGCAGAAACTATTGTTAATGTTATCGGAATTATTGAAGATGGGGAAGATGAATAATCTTCCTTTTTCTTCGCAGTTTTTTACCTTGAATATTAGATAAATATATATTATAATATTAGTATCATAAGGAGGCGTATTTGTGGAAGATAATAATATATTTAACGCAGAAGAAAATACTAAAAAAAGGAAAATAAATGGAAAAAAGATAATAGTTAATATTATGACAATTTTAACACTTCTAGCTTGTGGACTTTTAATTGGTTCTATTTATATGGTTAGTGGTGTAGAAAATACTATTAGATACATTTCTATGATTATAATATTTATAATAAATATTATTTTAATTCTATTAATAAGAAAATTTTTCAAAAGTGATAAAAAAAGTAAAGTTGCTATAAGCATAATTATATGTATCATTTTAGTAATTGTTCAATCTTTAGTTGGTTATTTTATAATTAGAACTTATAGTACTTTAAGTAATATGAATAAAAGTAAGATCACTTATACTACTGTAATTGCTACTAAAAGTGAATCTAAGTTAAATGATATCAATGATTTACAAGATAAGAAAATAGGAATTGTTGTAGATGAAACTTCAATTGATGGATATATAATTGGTTTAGAAATAATTAAAGATCAAAATTTAGAAAATGATAATGAAATTGTTGAGTATACAGATTTTTCTAGTCTAGTAAAAGATTTATATGGTTCTAAGATTGATGCAATGATTATTAGTAAAAACTATCCAAGTATGTTTAAAGCAATGGATGATTATAAGAATATAGAGCAAGAAACAAAGATTATTTATGAAAAATCTAAAACACTTACAAAAGATGAAATATCTAAATATACTGGAGAAGAAATGGTTAATTTTAATACTTCTGATAAGATAGATAAACCATTTACTGTGCTTGTTATGGGAATAGATTCTACTGCTAGTACTTTATCTAAAAATGCTACTGGTAATGGAGATTCGCTTATGATGGTAACTTTTAATCCTAAGACACTAAATGCCACTATATTCAGTATTCCTAGAGATACTTATGTTCCTATTGCTTGTTTTGAAAATCAAAAAGAAAATAAAATAACTCATGCTGCCTGGAATGGTGAGAGTTGTATGATTAAAACAATAGAAAACTTTACAGGAATTAATATTGATTATTATGTAAAGATAAATTTCCAAGGTGTTGTGAAGCTAGTTGAAGCTTTAAATGGTATCAGCGTTGATGTTCCACTTGATTTTTGCGAATCTAATTCAAAAAGATCTACTAAAAGCGAAAATTTAATATGTTTAAAAAAAGGAGTTCAAACATTAAATGGCGAAGAAGCTTTGGCGCTGGCTAGACATAGAAAAACTCTTACTACAGGAGATTTGCAAAGAGGAGTTAATCAACAACTAGTAGTTCAAGGAATTTTAAATAAATTAAAAAGTGTAAAAAGTGCAAATCAAATGTTAAATATTTTAGATACTGTTAGTCAAAATATGGATACTAACTTTACTACTAAGCAAATATTATCTTTCTATGATATTGCAAAAAATTTATTTTTGACTAGTACTACTGATAATTTAATAAACATGAAACAACTTTATTTGCAAGGAGCAAGTCAAATGATTTATGATGAAGGTCTTGGTCTTACTTTATATAATTATATTCCTAATAAAGAAAGCCTAGATTTAGTCATAAATGCTATGAAACAAAATCTAGGTCTTGAAGAAGTAGAACATGTTAAGAAAATGGAGTTTAGTATTGAGAAACCATTTAAATTAGAAACTGTCGGTAGTAATGTTGAGACTGCTACTAAAACATATACCCTACTCCCTAATTTTATTGGAGAAAGTGAAAGTTATGCAAGGAGCTGGTTATCTAGTAATGGAATATCTGTTACTACTACAACAAAAGAAGTAAGTTCTGGATATTATGATGGTCAAATTATTGATCAAAGTTATCCTGAAAATAAGAGAATAGATTTAATTTCAGGAACAGTAAATTTAACAGTTGCTAAAGTTGTAAAAGTTGAAACTCCTAAGAGTACTACTGATAATAGTAGTAGTTCTAATAATTCTAATAATAATAGTTCTAATGATAGCACTACTGATGAAAATAATGGTAATCCTAATGAAGATATTGAAGATAAGAATCCTCCAACTGATGAAACTAAATTACCAGATGAAATCATTAGTGGAACTTAAAAGTACTCTTGTTAGTACTTTTTTTATGCAATATTTCACTAAATATTTTTAACTAATAATATATAGAGTTCTAAATATATAGGGATTACTTGAATATTCTATTACAAAATAATTATCTTTTTTACAAATTATTATTCCTATTGTAGGATTATGCTCTGGTCTTTTTATGTTTCTGTCAATGTAATTCATATACATATTTATTTGTCCAATATGTTCTTTTTTTAGTTCTGTTACTTTTAATTCAATAACTACATAACAATTATATTTTATATTAAAAAGTAGTAAGTCTATGTAGTTATAAGTATTACCTAATTTTATTTTATATTCGTTTTTTATATAACAAAAATCTTCTCCTAATTCAGTCATAAAATTGTCTAAATCTTCTAGTATTAATTGTCTTAATACTTTTTCTGATACTTCTTCTACTCCTAAATTATTTCTTATCAAAATAGGATTTTTTATAAAGTCTTCTACTTTACTTTCTTCTTTTCTAGTTAATTTTTCTTTTGTCTTATTATCTAGTCTTTGATATTCTCTATTTTGAATTTTTTTATGAAGGGCCCGATATGATAAATTCTGTTTTATTGATGTTTCTATATAATAATTAATTTCGTTTATATCATTTAATTTTAATAATTCTCTATAATGTGTCCAGCTTAATTGTGAACGCATTGCGTTCACTTTCTCATCTTTAAAAATCAAATAGAACTTTCTCATGTTCATTAAATTACGATAACTATATTTTGCTCCTAATTCTTTTGTTAATCTTTTTGAATATTCTTTGATTAGATTATCTCCATATTTAGCACGTTTTTTTCCACCTTGAGCTTCTATTAACAATTTACCAACATTATAATAAGTGCTTAAATCATTTCTATTTTTTGAATAATCTTTTGCTTTTTTATATACTTCATTATTTACTAGTTCTTTTTTTATTTCGTTATAGTAATTCATATAAAAAGATACCTCCTTACTATATAATTAGCAAAAAATTATCTTTTACCTTAATTTATACGAAAATTTATTATTTTTATTAAAAAAATTAGTAGGTTATTTTGAAAATAAATCATCGTTATAACTAAAAAAAATATTCTCATTTTGAAAATAAGAATACTTTTTTTTAAATTTCTAAAATAACAGTAATTATCATTGGAACAGATCCTGTTTCTTCATTAAAATATGCGCTTAGTCTTTCTCTTATTTTTAGTTTTATTCCAGTGAAATCAACTTTTTTTCCATTAATACATTCTTCAATTACTTCTTTTGATATTGCTTCAGTTTTTTCAACAATATCTAAATTATCTTTTACGTAGATAAATCCTCTTGTTAAAATTTGTGGATCTGCTATAATTTTTTTTGTTTTTTTATCGATGGTAGCACTTACTATTACTATTCCATTTTTTGATAGAAGTTCACGATCTTTCAGTACTAAATTACCTATATCATCAGAACTATTACCATCTATTAATGTTTCATCAGCGTTTATTGTTTCTTCCTTCTCTACCAATTTTCCATCTACAAATGTTATAACATCTCCATTTTGTTTTAGTAAAATTCTATCTTTTTCCATGCCAGCTTGTTCTGCGACAGATGCATTCATATATTGATATCTATATTCCCCTTTTATAGGAAAATAATACTTTGGATTCATTAAATTTATCATTTGCATTAAATCTTCGCTTGAAGGATGATGAAGGGCATAAGTTTTGTAAGATAAAGTTACTACTTCTACATCAAGTCTTGAAAGATCATCCATTATCTTGGCAACTTTCTTTTCATTTCCAGGATAAACTGGTTCTGCAATAAAAACAGTGTCTCCTTCTTTTAAAGTAATATATTTATCATATCTACTAATTATCTTTTCTAAGGATGCTAAAGACTTTTCTTTATCATCAGAAATTAAAATAACTACATCTTTATCATTGATATTTGATAAATCTCCAATTAAATTTTCATCATAGTGCAAATAGTTAAAATCTTTAGCATAATTAACCAAGTTTTGTAATTTTTTACCCATTATTACAACTTTTCGTTTAGTTCTTGCTACTTCATCAAATATTTCTTGTATTCTATAAACATGCTCTGGAAATACGCTTATAATGATTCTTTCATCTGTTTGGTTTAAAATATCCCAAACTTTTTTTGAAATTCTATGTTTTGGACTGGTGTGTCCTTCTCTATAGGCATAAGATGATTCTGCCATTAAACAAAGAACTCCTTGTTTACCAACATAAGCAAGTTTTCCGATATCAGTTTTATATGCTCCAAGCATAGCAGAGTCGAATACAAAATCTGTTGCATAAACAATTGCACCATCGTCAGTATATAAGACAAATGCTACTGTTTCTGGAATAGAATGTGTTACGGTAATTGGAAAAATAGAAAAACCTGCAATATCAAGTTTAGAATGAGGTCTAATTTCTTTTAAATTTGTTGCTTCTATATTATATTTTTCAAGTTCCATTTTTAGAACAGTCATTGTAAACTTGGTAGCATAAACAGGTACATCTGGAAATTCTTCCATGATATCAGGCATAGCTCCCATATTACCATCATGTGCATGTGTTAAAAATATACCTCTAATTTTTTTTCTATTTTCTTTTAAATAATCAAATTTAGGAATTATATAATCTACCCCTAACATATTAGCTGAGGGGTATTTTAGTCCAGCATCAAAAACAAAAATATTTTCATCGACGTTAACAACGTACATATTTTTTCCATTTTCATTGAGCCCACCAAGGGCAAAAATTTTTATTTTACTCATAATTTCTCCTTTCTTAAAATATCCATAG
The DNA here is from genome assembly GCA_964455135.1 of uncultured Mycoplasma sp. Taxonomy (GTDB): domain Bacteria; phylum Bacillota_I; class Bacilli_A; order RF39; family UBA660; genus UMGS1449. The sequence continues at coordinate 1,470 of CAYVXN010000009.1, read as the reverse complement.
TAAGCAACATATAGATTATAGCACAAAAGTATAAAAATTGAAAGCTATGCTTATTAATTATCTTTTCATGGACTTTAATTTATGTTTTTTATTGTCACTTATTCGATAAGATTCACAAGCTTTTTGAAGTGCTTTGTTATAGACAAAATCACTAAAATTATATTTATCTAAAAGTATTAGTGTTTGGTCATAATACTTTATTAAACATACGGAAATAGCCCAAGCAAGAGCCATTTCTACATAGTAATCTTGTTGATTTATTTCACTAAAAATTTTAAAATTATCCTCTAGATAGTCTTCCTCTATATAATAATCTAAAATCATTACTATCATAAATCTAAGTTCAAATTCTTTTTTACTATTTTTATATTTTGAAATAAAATTTCTCATTTCTTTTTTATTTTTATTTGTTATTTTAAGACCTGCACAGAAAGTATCGCAAATAGCCCAGTTGTCTATTAAAGGAATAAAGTCTTTTATATAATTAATAGTTTTGTTTAAGTCATTACTTTTATCTAATCCAATTAATAAACCTTTTAACATTATTTCTTCATAATACTCATTATCTATGTTTTCTAATAAATACTCTATTTGATGATCTTTTAGCAGTTCTTTAGCATAGTTTCTTAAAGCAGGTGTTCTAACCCCTAAAATATTAGTGGTACCGGGACAAAGTTTACTATGAAAATCTTTATACTTCTTATCAGATAATTTCATAATTTCATTTTTTATTTTATCTTTCATATACTTCTATTTCCATTCTTCTTCTTTTAATCCACTAAAGAATTTTAATATTTGTGCTACACATAAATCAAATTGTTTATTTAAATCTTCTAAAGTCATAACTTTATATTCACTACCTAATTGTTTGAAAAAATCCCCTTTTTTAGCTTTTTCTAAATCAAGATTAGCATTTTCTATATATTTTTTTATTAGTTCATTATCAAATTTTGCATCTTCGATATTATCAATATTTCTTATACAAGAAGTACTACTAAAACTTTTTACTTTATTATGTTCTACTAAATATTTATCATATACATAAAAATCTCTATGTTTTTCGTATCTAATCTTTTCAATAGGCATTAATGCTTTTTCATTGTGAAATTTTATTCCTATTAAGTGAGTATTTTCATCATAAATGTAATAATTTTGAAATACGTAACTATTAAAATATCTATCTGTTAATAAATGAATTAAATAACCAACCATGACAGGGTTTTTTAATTTATCTTTATACTTTAATAAAAATTTATAAGGGTTAGCAGTTCCTTCAACTCCCTCTTCTCCATTTTTGAAGTGACTAGCCCTATGTCTTTTATCTATAGTAAGATCAGGTAAAACACTACCTATCATAATCATGTCTTCATCTAATTTTAAATGTTTATTAACTTCATTTGCTATAGCCATGTGCATTTTGTGAGTTGGCATGTTTATCTTCCTCCTACTGCTATATATAGTTTAACAAAC
>CAYVXN010000008.1:15379-16755 GCA_964455135.1 uncultured Mycoplasma sp. | reverse complement strand
CATAAAATCATTGACAAAAACATATATTTTGTATATAATCTAACATGTAAAAAAGGAAAGAGATGTCTAAATCCACCTGATAGCAGTCTAGCTATAGGTCAAAAGCCAAGTTAAAAAATAATATATTGATATTTTTTTGGTGGATTAGAGTACATTTCGTACTCTTTTTATATTTTATGGAGGTGTTTAGTATAGCTAAAAAAAGTAATGATTTGTTATGTAATGAACAAATAAGAGTTCCCCACGTCCTAGTAATCGGACCAAATGGAGAACAAATGGGTATTAAGCCAATTAAAGATGCGCAAACAATTGCAAGTTACGCAGGGCTAGATTTAGTTTTAATTAATGCAAATGCAAATCCTGCAGTATGTAAAATTATGGACTACAACAAGTTCAAATATGAAAAGGCAAAAAAAGCCAAAGAAAGTCGTAAAAAACAACAAGCAAACAATGTTGAATTAAAAGAATATCGTCTTTCACCAGTAATAGATATCGGAGATTTCGAAACAAAAGTAAGAAACGCTTCAAAATATCTAGAAAAAGGTCACAAAATAAAATTAAGCATTAGATTTAAAGGAAGACAAATAATTCATCCAGAACTTGGAGAAGAAGTAATGAATAGATTTGCAGAAAAAACTAAAGATATAGCTGTGGTAGAACAAAAAGCCAAATTAGATGGCAGAAGCATGACAATGTTACTGGCACCACTAAAAGAAAAAAAATAGGAGGTAAAAACATGGGAAAAATTAAAACTCATAAAGGAACAAAAAAAGTTTTAAATGTAAGACAAAGTGGTTCAATTACCAAATGCAACTCAGTTGGACAACATAAATCAGGTAAAAAACCAACAAGCGCTAATAGAAAGAAAAGAGAAGGATCTTCATTAAGTAATTCAGATTACAAAAGATTCAAAAATGTTATTTAAAATAAAAGGAAGGAGTATAAAACATGGTAAGAGTAAAAAATAGTGTTGCAACTCGTGCAAGACGTAAAAAAGTGTTAAAAAAAGCTGAAGGATACTTTGGTAGTAAACATAGACTATATAAAACAGCTCACGAACAAGTAATGCATTCAGAAAGATATGCATATCGTGATCGTAAACAAACAAAAAGAAACTTTAGAAAATTATGGATAACAAGAATTAATGCAGAATGTAGAAACAACGATATTAGTTATTCAAGATTTATTGATGGATTAAACAAAGCAGGAGTAGAAATTAACAGAAAAATGTTATCAGAACTTGCAATCCATGACAAAGAAGCATTTGCTAACTTAGTAAAAATAGCAAAAGGAGAAAAAGTAGAAGCAAAAAAATCTGCTCCAAAGAAAGAAACAGTAAAAAAAGAAACAACAAAACAAGAAGTAAAAAAAGAAAC
>CAYVXN010000008.1:0-15279 GCA_964455135.1 uncultured Mycoplasma sp. | reverse complement strand
AGTAAAAAAAGAAACAACAAAACAAGAAGTAAAAAAAGAAACTGCTAAAGAAGAAGTAAAAGATATAACAAAACTTACAGTAGCAGATCTTAAAGCTATGGCAAAAGAAAAAGGTATCGAAGGATACACTACAATGAAAAAAGCTGAATTAATCGAAGCTTTAAAATAAAATAAACATACTAAAGAATTTTAATATCTAGTGCCAATTGGTGATATTATTTAGAATTTAGTAGAAGAAAAAACGAAGGAGGAAATTATATGACAGTAGTGTCAATGAGTTATTTATTAGAAGCAGGAGTTCACTTCGGACATCAAAAAAGAAGATGGAACCCAAAAATGAAAGAATACATTTATACATCAAGAGATGATATTTACATTATCGATTTACAAAAAACAGTAAAACAAATAGAAGAAGCCTATGCAGAACTTAAGAAAATTGCAGAAAATGGTGGAACTTTCCTATATGTAGGAACAAAAAAACAAGCTATGGAAGCAATGGAAGAAAACGCAAAAAGAACAAATATGTTCTTCGTTAATGAAAGATGGCTTGGAGGAACTTTAACAAACTTTAGAACAATTAGAAACAGAATAAAAAGATTAGATGAAATCGAAAAAATGGAAGAAGATGGAATCTTCGAAGCACTTCCAAAAAAAGAAGTAATTAAAATCAGAAAAGAATATGATAAACTAAACAAAAATCTTCGCGGTATCAGAAACATGAAAAAAGTACCAAATGCTTTAATCATTGTTGATCCAAGAGCAGAAGAAACTGCAATCAAAGAAGCAAGAAAATTAAAAATTCCAGTATTTGGTATAGTAGATACAAACTGTGATCCAGATATGGTTGATTATGTAATTCCTGCGAACGATGATGCAGTAAGAGCAGTAAAACTAGTAATCGGAGCATTAACTAATGCAATCGCTGAAGTAAATGGTAACGAAATAATGGACTGCATTTCTCCTGAAGATGCAAAAAAAGCTGCAAAAAAAGCTGATAACAAAGAACCAAAAGAAGCTAAAAAAGAAGAACCAGCTAAAGAAGCAACAAATGAAGCAAAAAAAACTGAAACAAAAGAAAAAAAAGTTGAAGTAAAAGAAGAAAAAGCAGAAAAACAAGAAGAACCAAAACAAGAAAAAACTGAAACAAAAAAAGAAACTAAAGCTGAAGACTTAGAAACAAAAACTTTACAAGAACTTAAAAGTATGGCTAAAGAAAAGGGGTTAAAAGGTTACAGTACAATGAAAAAAGCAGATTTAATCTCTGCATTAAAATAATCTAAGGAGGAATAAAAATGTTTAGTGCACAAGACGTAAAAGCTCTAAGAGAAAGAACTGGAGCAGGAATGATGGATTGTAAAAAAGCATTACAAGAAACAAATGGCAACATGGATGACGCAATCACTTGGCTTAGAGAAAAAGGAATCTCAAAAGCAGCAAAAAAAGCAGAAAGAATTGCAGCAGAAGGTTTAACTGAATCATACATTGAAGATAGTAAAGCAGTAGTAGTAGAAGTTAACTGTGAAACAGACTTTGTTGCAAAAAACGAAGAATTCAAAAGCTTTATTAATAATTTAGCTAAAACATTAGTAAATACTGATGTAAAAACAGTTGAAGAAGCAAATGAACTTACACTACTAAATACAAACGAAACAATTAAAGAAGCAGTAGTTAATCTAACAGCAAAAATAGGAGAAAAAATTAGTTTCAGAAGATTTGAAATAGTAGAAAAAACAGATAGCCAAACATTTGGAGTATACTCACACATGGGAGGCAGAATTACATCTTTAGTAGTACTTGAAGGAGCAAACGAAGAAGTAGCAAAAGACGTTGCAATGCATGCCGCAGCAATGAGACCACAATATTTAAATAAAGATGAAGTTCCATCTGATGTTCTAGAAAAAGAACAAGAAATCATGAGAGAACAACTTCTAAACGAAGGAAAACCAGAAGATAGAATTAATCAAATTCTAATCGGTAAAACAAATAAATTCTATGAAGAAGTTTGTTTAGAAAATCAAATCTATATCAAAGCAGAAAACAAAGAATCAGTAGGAAAATATGTATCCCAAAATAATGGTTCTATTGTTAAAATGGTTAGATACGAAGTAGGCGAAGGAATGGAAAAAAGAAACGAAAACTTTGCTGAAGAAGTACAAAATCAAATAAATGGCTAAAGTTATCAAGTTTTGATAACTTTTTTCTATGATAAAATAACTTTTTAATATATAATATTATAAAAGGAGGTAATAAGATGAAATCTGATATAGAAATAGCACAAAACGCTAAAATGTTACCTATTACAAAAATAGCAGAACAATTAGGATTAACAGAAGATGATATAGAACTATATGGAAAGTACAAAGCAAAAATATCTTTAGATGTTTTAAAAAATAATAAAGATAAAAAAGAAGGGAAACTAGTCTTAGTAACATCAATTAATCCAACCCCTGCTGGAGAAGGAAAATCAACAGTGGCTATAGGATTAGCACAGGCTCTAAATAAAATAGGAAAAAATGCAGTTCTAGCACTTCGTGAACCATCACTTGGACCAGTATTTGGAATAAAAGGTGGAGCTACTGGCGGAGGATACTCGCAAGTAGTACCAATGGAAGATATAAATCTCCACTTTACAGGAGACATGCATGCAATAACATCAGCAAATAATCTCCTATCAGCAACAATAGATAATCATATTTTTCAAGGAAATGAATTAAATTTAGATGAAAATAAAATAGTATTTAAACGTGCAATGGACATGAACGACAGAGCTTTAAGAGAAATAACAATAGGACAAGGTAAAAATAATGGTACAGAAAGAAAAGATAGTTTTCAAATAACTGTAGCATCAGAAATAATGGCAATACTATGCCTATCAACAAGTTTAATGGATTTAAAAGAAAGGCTAGGAAAAATACTAATCGGTTATACCAAAGAAGAAAAACCAATATTTGCAAAAGACTTAAAAGTAGAAGGAGCTATGACAATGCTTCTAAAAGATGCAATAAAACCTAACCTAGTACAAACATTAGAAAATACTCCAGCAATAATTCACGGAGGCCCATTTGCGAATATTGCTCACGGATGCAATTCAATAATAGCAACAAAAATGGCTCAAAAATTAGGAGACATAACCATAACAGAAGCAGGTTTCGGAGCAGATCTTGGAGCAGAAAAATTCTTCAATATAAAATGTAGATATGGAAATCTAAAACCAGATGCAACAGTAATCGTAGCAACCGTTCGTGCTCTAAAACACCATGGAGGAGTAACAAAAGAAGACTTAAATAAACCCAACATAGAAGCCCTAAAAAAAGGAATGGAAAATCTAGAAAAACAAATAGAAAACATAAAATCATTTAAAGTACCAATAATAGTAGCAATAAATAAATTCACCACTGATACAAAAGAAGAAATAGAACAAATTGAAAAAATGTGTAAAGAAAAAAATGTAAAAGTAAGCAAAACAAACATCTGGGAAAAAGGCGGAGAAGGAGGAATAGAGTTAGCAAATAACCTAATAAACCTTCTAGAAACAACAAAATCAAGCTTTGAAGTTCTTTACGAAAAAGATAAATCTATAAAAGAAAAAATAGAAAAAGTCGCAAAAACAATATATGGAGCATCAAAAGTAAATTACAAAGAAACTGCTGAAGAACAACTAAAAGAAATCGAAAAGAACAACATGGATAATCTTCCAATATGCATAGCAAAAACACAGTACTCATTATCCGATAAAAAAAGTTTATTAGGAAGACCAAAAGACTTTGAAATAACAATAAAAGAATTAAGAGTATCAAATGGTGCAGGTTTCATAGTAGTACTAACAGGTTCCATTATGACAATGCCAGGACTTCCAAAAGTACCCGCAGCAATAAATATGGACATAACAGAAGATGGTAAAATAAAAGGACTATTTTAAAATATGAAAGTAATATTCTTAGACATAGATGGAGTACTTGTACATAGTAATTATAAAAACCAAGAAACAAAAAACATAGACGAATCAAAAATAAAACTATTAAAAAAAATAATAGAGGAAACATCGGCAAAAATAGTATTAACATCCAACTGGAGAACCCCTTGCATAGAAAACGAAAAAATATATAGACAACCAGAATACTACACACTATCTTCTCTTTTAAAAAAATATGGTATAGATATATATGATCAAACACCATTACACAAACTAAAATTTTTACAAACTGAAGATTTACAAAAACTAGATAAACCAATAAAATCAAGATTCGATCCCATTACAACACGAGCAGGAGAAATATTCACATACTTGGAAACTAACAAAGAAATACAATCATTTATAATAATAGATGATGAAGACTCAGAATGGGAATATTTTGATCTAGACAAAAACCTAATTAAAACAAACTATCATGATAAAGGTTTAAAAGAAGAACATATTAGACAAATAATAGAAATACTAGGAAAATCAAATACAAAAACAAGATAATTACTTTTATTTAAAAAAAAGATATAGTATAATTAACAAAAGGAGAGATATTATGAACAATTATTTAGATTTAGCAAAAGAAAAAATGAATAAAGCAATAGAATCTTTAGAAGAACGTTTCACACAAGTGCGTGCAGGAAGAGCAAATCCAAGTATGTTAGATGATGTTTATGTAGAATACTATGGAGCGCCAACTCAGTTAAAAACACTTGCAACAATCTTTGTTCCAGAAGCTAGACAAATAACAATTAAACCATTCGATAAAAACTTACTAGGAAGTATAGAAAAAGCAATATTTGAAGCAAACCTTGGAGTAACACCTAATAACAACGGAGAAGCAGTATTTATAACAATACCTGCTTTAACAGAAGAAAGAAGAAAAGAACTAGTAAAACAAGTAAAAGAATATGCAGAAGAAGGAAGAATATCGATTAGAAACATAAGAAAAGATATAATTGATACAATCAAAAAAGATGAACTTCCAGAAGATGAAGAAAGAAACATCATAGATAACTTGCAAGAAGTTGTTAATAACTACAACAAAAAAATAGAAGAAATAACAAAAGAAAAAGAAAAAGATTTAATGCAAATATAAAAAACAAAAAAGCACAAAAAACAAACATCTGTTTGTATATGCTGCTTTTTTTTGATATAATAATTTTAGGTGATACTTGTGAAAAGATTAATAATGCATATAGACGTTAACAATGCCTTTCTATCCTGGACGGCTATCTATCTTTTAGAGCATGGTTACAAAGAAGATATAAGAAATACCTATGCAATCATCGGAGGAGATGAAAAAAGAAGAGCAGGAATAGTTCTAGCTAAATCAACTCCAGCTAAAAAGAAAGGAATAAAAACAGCAGAAACAATTTATGAAGCAAAAAGAAAATGTTCAAACTTAAAAATATTTCCACCAAACTATGACTTTTACAAACAAAAAAGCAAAGAACTATTCTCCCTTCTATCAAACTACACTCCAGACATAGAAATAGCATCCATTGATGAGTGTTACTTAGACTACACAAAAGTTCAAAAACTATATGGAGACCCAATTAAATTTGCCGAAAAAATTCAAAAAGAAATAAATAACAAACTAGGATTTACAGTAAACATAGGAATCGCAGAAAATAAACTATGTGCTAAAATGGCATCAGATTTTTCAAAACCTAACAAAATTCACACGCTCTATCAATATGAAATAAAAGAAAAAATGTTTCCTCTTCCCATTGAAGACCTCTTCGGAGTAGGTAAACAAACAGCAGAAAAATTAAAATTTTTAGGAATAAAAACAATTGAAGATTTAGCACTTCAACAAGAATATAATCTAAAGAAAATATTTAAAAATCAAGCTAAACACTTAATAGAAATTGCAAATGGAAAAGATGAAGATGAAGTAGACTCTGCAAGGCAATCTCCAAAAGGAATAAGTAACGAAATAACTTTAAGTGAAGATATAACAAATAAAAAAGATTTATGCAAAAAACTATCAATACTTTCAGAAATGGTATCAAAAAGAATAAGAAGAGAAAATAAATATGCCAAAGTAGTATGTGTAATCCTAAAAGATAATCACTTTAGACGTTACTCCCATCAAAAAAAACTAAAAAATCCAATTAACACCTATGAAGATATATATAAGTATTCAAAACAAATTCTAGAAGAATTTTATCAAAATGAACCAATCAGATTAATAGGAATAAGACTAGATGACTTAACAGAAATAAAAAATATTCAAACATCATTATTTGAAAAAACATCAGATTTAGACAAAGGAGAAAAGCTAGAACAAATAATGGATGAAATAAACAATAAATATGGAAAAGAAGTTTTAAAAAGAGCATCACATATTGAAAAATCCTCAAAATAGATATATTATATAATAAAGGAGGAATCATTATGAAAACTATATTAGATTTAAATTTAAAAAATAAAACAGTAATCTTAAGATGTGACCTAAACGTAAGCATAAAAGATGGACAAATAATTGACGATACAAAAATAAAATCTAGCCTAAAAACTATTAATTACATCCTAGAAAATGGAGGAAAAGTAGTAATTTTATCTCACCTTGGAAAAATAAAAACAGAAGAAGATAAAAAGAAAAACGACATGAAAATAGTTTATAGAAGACTAAATGAACTTATCCCTAACAAAATAGAATTTATAAACGAAACAAGTGGAAAAACATTGAAAAAAGCTGTAAAAAAACTAGAATACGGAAAAGGAATACTAGTTCAAAATACAAGATATGAAGACTTAAACAAAAACAAGGAATCATCGTGCGATAAACACTTAAGTAAATTCTGGGCCAAACTTGGTGATATCTATATAAATGATGCCTTTGGAACTATTCACAGAGCTCATGCCTCAAACTATGGAGTATCAAACTACCTAGAAAGTGCTATAGGATTTTTAGTAATGAACGAGTTAGAAAATCTAAACATATTAGATAACCCAAAAAGACCATTTGTAGTAATAATGGGAGGTTCTAAAATATCAGATAAAATTGGAGTAATAAGTTCTCTAATAAAACAAGCAGACTATATCTTAGTGGGTGGTGCCATGGCATTTACTTTTTTAGAAGCAAAAGGTTACAGAGTTGGAGATTCCTTATTCGAAGAAAAACATATAGATTATTGTAAATATCTATTAAAACACTATGGAGATAGAATAATTCTTCCAACAGACTTATATGGAACATATGATTTAAACAAAAACCCAGATGTAATACTTCAAGATGTAGATATGATACCAAACAACTTCATAGGACTAGATATTGGAGATGAAACCATCAAACTATTTAAATCTATTTTAAAAAACACCAAAACAGTATTTTGGAATGGACCACTTGGAGCCTACGAATATGAAAAATTTAGATATGGTACTAATGAAATATTAAAATACTTAAAAGACAATACAGAAACAGTAATCCTTGGAGGAGGAGACATAGTAGGATGCTCTAATCTTCTAGGATACACAAAAGACATTACATTTGCATCAACTGGTGGAGGAGCAACATTAAAATACTTAGAAAGTCATAATCAACCAGGATTAAGGAATATGAACTAAAATGAAAAAAATATTAGTATTAAATCACAAATCATATTTAACACCAAAAAAAGCTAAAAACTACGCTTTAGATATAAATGAATACATAAGAAGTGATCAAACAGTAATAATTTGTCCAAGTAATATTTATCTTCCCTATTTTGAAGGAAAATATAATTTTAAGTTAGGCGCCCAAGATATTTCTAATTCTAATATAACCGGAGAAGTAACAGGAAATCTTTTAAAAGAAACCGGAGTAAAATATTGCTTAATCGGGCATCATGAACGAAAAAATTTGCTTGGAGAAACATCTAAACAAATAAATGAAAAAATAAAAGAAGCCCTAGCAAACAATATAACTCCAATAGTAATAGTTGGAGAAACATACTATGAATATGAAATGAAAAAATCTGGAGAAGTTATAGCAAAACAGTTAAAAGAATACTTATATAAAATAACTTCAGATCAAAACATAATAATTTGTTATGAACCAAACTGGTCTTTTCAAGATAAACAAATACCAACAAAAGAACATATCATAGAAATAGTACAGTTAATAAAAAACATAATAAAACGCAAATTTAATGAAAATATTAAAGTAATATATGGAGGAAACATAACAAAAGAAAATATTACAAAAATAGACGAAATCCCCATTTTAGATGGTTATTTAATAGGAAAATCAAGTATAGAAGTACAAAAAATAAAAGAAATATTTGATAATATAGAATGAGTTCGACAAAAAAAGCTAAAAATAGCTATAGAACTTATTCTTTTTTTGTAGTAAAATTATACTTGCGTGGTAGTAATGAAAGGAGAGACTATGGAAAAAATAAAAGTAGTTCTAGTCGATGATAATATTGAATTGGTTAGAATGATAAAAGAATATTTTAGTAGTAATCACGCAGGAATAGAAGTAGTTTATACTGCGAATAACGGAGAAGAAGGGTTAGATATTATCAAAAACAAAAAAGATGAATACGATCTAATCATCCTAGATTTAGTTATGCCAAAATTAGATGGCAAAGGAGTTCTAGAAGCAATGAGACAAGAAAATATAAGCAAGAAAGTAATAGTGTTAACATCTTACAATAGTCCTGAAATGATCAGAAAAGTTTCAGAATATGGAGTTAATTATTACTTACTAAAACCATTTGATCTTCCAGAACTAGAAAAAAGAATTCTAGAAGTAACAGGTTTAAAAGAACAAGGTAATAAGTCAATAAACCTATACAAACACAATCTTCAAATAAGCATAACAAACATTCTCCATGAACTCGGAGTACCTTCACACATTAAAGGTTATCAATACATAAGAGAATCAATAATGATAGTATATGATAGACCAGAAATAGTCGGAGGTATAACAAAAGAACTATACCCAGAAGTTGCTAGTAAGTATGACACAACAGTATCAAGAGTAGAAAGAGCAATAAGGCATGCAATAGAAGTAAGCTGGAACAGAGGTAGTTGGGATCTTATGGAAGATATTTTTGGTCATAGCATAGATATCGATAAAGCAAAACCTACTAACAGTGAGTTCATAGTTACAATAGCAGATAAACTAAAACTAGAATTCGGAAAAGTATTAGTGTAGTATCAAAGATAGATAATTCTATCTTTTTTAATATTTATATTTTCACTATATTGACAATTACAAATTAATACAATATAATTAAATTATAAAAATAGTAAGGAGGATGCATTTTATGGAACGAAAAATTATAAATGAATTGATAAAATGGAAAGTTGATTCTTACAAAAGACCACTTCTTTTATCTGGTATAAGTGGTTGTGGAAAAACTCATACAGTTATAAAATTCGGAAAAGATGAATACAAAAATATAGTATATTTTGATTGTGATCAAAATTTAGAATTAACCTATGTAATAGAAAAAAACACAACAAAAGAAAAATTAATTAAAGCTCTGTCAGCCATTTCTTTAGAAACAATTTTAAAAGAAGACACTCTAATAGTATTTGATAACGTAAGTGATAAAGTACTAGTGTCTATAAAAAAATTATTTACCGGAGAAGATTATCATATAATTATGATAACCAATGATGATAAAATCGTAAAAAAACACAAGACAGAGGGAATAAACTATAAAAAAATGGATTTAGTAACTTTTCCAGAATACTTAAAATACGTAGGAAAAGAGCAATTAGTAGACTTTATAGAAGATTCTTTCAAAAATAATAAATCAATGCCTTTTCACACCTTAGCAACAGAACTTTACAATGATTTTGTCCTAACCGGAGGATATCCAAGCGCTATAACAAAATATAATAAAGAACAAGATTATAATATGTTAGGCAACATATTAGACAAGAATATAAAACTAATTAAATATAAATTAATAAAACTAGACAATCTTATTGATATAAAAAGAGGACAAGAAGTATACAATAACATATCAATACAACTTTTAAAAGACAATAAAAAGTTTCAATATGGAAATATAAAACCAGGAGCAAGAAGTAAAGAATACGAAAAATCAATAGAATTTATGCAAACAAATAAAATGATAATTAAAAGCACTAGAATAACAGCACTAACATCTCCAATTAGTAAAAATAAAGATGAAGAAAGTTTTAAATTATATTACAACGACTCAGGAATTCTTTATAAAAAACTAAATGTAAGTGGAAATAGACTAATAACAAATACAAAGCTACTTGAACTTTTATATGAAAACAACATAGTACAAACTTTATCCAATAACGGTTTTAATATTTATCATTACCATTCTGGAGGAAAAGCTTATATTGATATAGTAATTCAAACAAGAACAGGAAAAATAATTCCAATTGAAATATTACATGGAGAAGACAATACAAAATCAAAAAGTATGACATTATCCATGAAAAAATATAATTTAAATTTAGGAATAAGATTTGGAAATGAAGACTTTAAATTAAAAAATAATATAAAATACATTCCATACTATGCAGCATTTTGTATAGTTGAAAGCTTATAGAGGTATTCCATGAAAAAAGTTATATTTACCATTTTAGATGGAGTAGGAATAAGAGAAGAAGAAACAGGTAATGCAGTAAAAAATGCAAATACAAAAGCATTAGACAAATTAATAAAAGAATTTCCAAATAGCAAACTAAAAGCAAGTGGCGAAGCAGTAGGACTACCTAAAGGACAAATGGGTAACAGTGAAGTTGGTCACATAACAATAGGAGCAGGTAGAATAATAAATCAACCTCTTCAAAAAATAAATAAAGCACTAGAAGATGGCTCATTCTATAAAAATGAAGAAATAAAAAAAACAATAAATCATGCCAAAACAAAAAGTTCTAAACTACACATCCTAGGACTACTTTCAGATGGAGGAGTGCATTCTCACATAAATCATATATTTGCTTTAATAAAAATGGCCAAAGAAAACAACATAGAAAAACTATACATACACGCCTTTCTAGATGGAAGAGATGTAACATATAACAGTGCAAGTAAATATCTAAAAGAACTAGAAGAATTCCTAAAAAAAGAACAAATAGGAGAGCTTGCAACTATTTCAGGAAGATATTATGCTATGGATAGAGAAAAAATGTGGGATAAGACCAAAAAATGCTACGACGCTTTAATAAATAAAGAAGCTCCCATAATAAGTAGTTATGAAACAATTTTAAAGGAAAACTATCAAAAAGGAATTTACGATGAATTTATTCCGCCTACAATCATAAACGAAAAAGGTTTAATTGAAGATAACGATAGCATAATAGTAGCAAATTTTAGACCTGACAGAATACCACAACTTTTCGAAGCAATAGCAAATGAAGAATTTAATCATTTCAAAACAAAAAAACTAAATAACATAGAGTTACTAACAATGATGCCGGTATCAAACACTTTAAATGCTACATCTGCTTTCAAACACGAAGTAGTAACAAATACCCTTGGAGAAACCCTATCAAAAGAAGGACGAAGAGTTCTAAGAATCGCAGAAACTAGCAAATATCCACATGTTACTCATTTTATAGATGGAGATAAAGATGTAAATTTAAAATATACAAGTAAAATTCTAGTGCCAAGGCAAGATGTGCCAACTTATGATTTAAAACCAGAAATGAGCGCAGAAGAAGTAACAGAAAAAATAAAATATTTAATAGATGATTACGATTTTGTAATTGTAAACTATGCAAATGGTGATATGGTTGGACACACTGGAAATTATAATGCCGCAGTAAAAGCAGTAGAAGAACTAGATAGATGTATTAGAGACTTATATGAATTATCATTTCAAAAAGATATTTTATTAATCATAACCGCAGATCATGGAAACTGTGAAGAAATGATAGATAAAAAAGGAAAACCACATACATATCACACAACAAATGAAGTACCATTTATTGTATGTGATAAAAAATATCAAGTAAAAGATGGAGAATTATCTGATATAGCACCATCTATACTAAATATACTAAATATTGAAATTCCAAAAGAAATGACAGGGAATATTATAATTAAAGAAAAGTAGCATAAGCTATTTTTTTTTGTAAATTTTGTAAAATAACCAAAAAAATATATATGTTATATTTTAAAAATGATACAATAATAGAGGAGGTAAAAAATGAACAAAGAGTGGAAAAATTTTAAAACAGGAAAATGGACAACTGAAATAAATGTTCAAGATTTTATAAAAAATAACTACAAATCATATAATGGAGATCATACATTTCTAGAAAATTCAACAGCAAAAACTAAAAAAATTTGGGATAAATGCACATCTCTTCTAAAAGAAGAAATAAAAAAACATGTTCTAGATATAGAACTAGAAAAAACTTCAGGAATAAATTCATTTGAACCAGGATATATTTCAGAAGATGACAATGTAATTGTAGGCCTTCAAACCGATGAACCACTAAAAAGAATAATAAATCCTTATGGTGGAATAAGAATGGTATATCAAGAACTAGAAGCTTATGGTTATAAATTAAATAAAGAAATAGATCTATACTTTAATAGATATCGAAAAACTCATAATCAAGGAGTATTTGATGCTTACACAGATGACATAAAAAAAGCAAGGCATGTAGGTTTGTTAACAGGTCTTCCTGATGCTTATGGAAGAGGAAGAATAATCGGAGATTATAGAAGAGTAGCATTATATGGGATAGATTTTTTAATTGAACAAAAAAAGCAAGACCTAAAAGAGTTAACCGGAGAAATGCTTGATGAATTAATTAGATTACGTGAAGATGTATCAAGCCAAATAAGAGCTCTAGAAGAAATAAAAGAAATGGCAAAAAAATATGGATTTGACATTTCTAAACCAGCTAAAAATAGTAAAGAAGCAGTACAATGGACTTATTTTGGTTATCTAGCAGCAGTAAAAGAAAATAACGGAGCAGCAATGAGTTTAGGAAGAGTAGATGCTTTTTTAGATATATATTTTGAAAGAGATTTAAAAGAAGGAATAATAACAGAAAAAGAAATTCAAGAAATAATAGATAATTTTATAATTAAACTAAGATTAGTAAGGCACTTAAGAACACCAGATTATGATGAACTATTCTCAGGAGATCCAACCTGGGTAACATGCTCAATCGGAGGAGTAACAGAAGATAATGAAAGTATGGTAACAAAAACAAGTTTTCGTATTCTTCACACTCTAACCAACTTAGATCCAGCGCCAGAACCAAATATGACAGTATTATGGAGTCAAAAACTTCCAGAAAATTTCAAAAAGTACTGTGCTAAAATGAGTATAGAAACAGATGCAATCCAGTATGAAAACGATGATGTAATGAGGCCTATATATGGAGATGATTATGCAATAGCTTGCTGTGTATCTGCTATGCGCGAAGGAAAAGATATGCAATTCTTCGGAGCTAGAACTAATCTAGCAAAAGCTCTTTTATACTCAATTAATGGAGGAATAGATGAAATAAAAGGGGATAAAGTAATCGAAGGATTTGAAAAAAATACTGAAGAAATATTAACATATAAAACAGTTAAAAAATCATACTTTAAAATGCTAGAAAAAGTTGCCAAAGTATATTCAGATGCCATGAACATAATTCACTACATGCATGATAAATATGCATATGAAGCAGGACAAATGGCATTACATGATACAAAAGTAAATAGACTTATGGCATATGGAGTAGCAGGGCTTTCAGTAGTAGCAGATAGTCTTTCAGCAATTAAATACGCCAAAGTAAAACCAATTAGAAATGAAGAAGGAATAGCAGTTGATTTTGAAATAGAAGGAGATTTTCCAAAATACGGAAATGACGATGATAGAGTAGACAATATAGCCAAAGAAGTTTTACAAAAAATTTACCAAGAATTATCAAAACACAAATGTTATAGAAATGCTCACCCAACTCTTTCAGTATTAACTATAACTTCAAATGTTGTTTATGGAACAAAAACAGGTTCAACTCCAGATGGAAGAAAAAAAGGTATGCCATTTGCAGCAGGTGCAAACCCAATGCATGAAAGAGATGAAAATGGAGCAATAGCATCACTTAATTCAGTAGCAAAATTAGATTATCAAAACTGCTGTAGAGATGGAATATCAAATACTTTCTCAATAGTTCCAACAGCTCTAGGAAAAACAAAAGAAGAGCAAATAGAAAATTTAGTAGGAATACTAGATGGCTATTTTATACAAAAAGCTCATCACTTAAATGTTAATGTATTAAACAGAGAAACTTTAATTGACGCTATGAAAAACCCGGAAAAATATCCACTTTTAACTATAAGAGTTTCAGGTTATGCAGTAAGATTTAATAGATTAACTAAAAAACAACAAGAAGAAGTTATATCAAGAACATTCCACAAGAAAATGTAATGAAAAAAGGAAGTATAAATCAAATAGAAACACTTGGTCTCGTAGATGGACCAGGTATCAGAACAATAGTATTTCTAAATGGATGCAATCTAAGATGTAAATACTGTCATAACCCAGAAATGTGGAAAAAAAGAGAAAAAAACTATACCAGTGATGAACTATTTAAAAAAATAATAAGAAACAAACCATATTTTGCAAGAAATAATGGTGGAGTTACATTTTCAGGAGGAGAACCTCTTCTTCAAATAGAGTTTCTTATAGAAACAATAAAAAAATTAAAAAAAGAAAACATTCATGTAGCCTTAGACACTTCAGGCCATGGTAACGGAAATTATAAAAAACTATTAAATCTTATAGACCTAGTAATACTTGATATAAAACATGTAGATAAAGAAGAATATAAGTTATTAACAGGCCAAGATATAGATGAATCAGAAAATTTTATAAAAGCATTAAATAAATCAAATAAGCCTGTATGGATAAGACAAGTAATAATACCAGGAATAAATGATAATGAAGAATATTTAAAAAAATTAAAAATTTATTTAAACAAAATAAAAAACATCAAAAAAATAGAATTTTTACCATTCCATCATCTAGGATTTAAGAAATATGAAAAATTAGGATTACCAAATCCTTTAGAAAAAACAAAAGAAATGGACGTAGAAAAATGTGATAAACTATATGAAACTTTTAACAATCTATAAATTTACGATTTTTGCTAATTGACAACAAAATAATAGCATTAATAATAAAGAATTATTGGAAAAAGAAATCATAATTTTATATTAAAATATCACATACAATAAATACTAATATAATATAAAAACAATTCAAAAATTTGACAAAACACTATATCTCTGATAGAATACTTAATTGTCACACATAAAAAGAAGAGGTGTAATATTATGTTTTATGATGAAAGACAAGCAATAGAAAAGTGTGAAG
>CAYVXN010000007.1:14755-18343 GCA_964455135.1 uncultured Mycoplasma sp. | reverse complement strand
TTAAATCTAAAACTATCCATAACTACCTCCACATAATAAAAATAAAAAGAAAATTTATACAATCAAACAAATTCATGTTTTCATTCTAACACAAAAATAAAAAATAAAAAAGCAAATTCATTACAATGAATCTGCAAATAAATACCTTTTTTACTTATCTCAACTTTTAACCTTACTTTTAGTTTTTACTTTTTCCTTTTCTTCACTAACAATTTTAGTTTCTATAGATTTCTTCTTTCTATTTATAAAATCACACAATAACAAAATAATATTTGAACCACCTATCATATAAAGCATAGCTTCTATCGCAGATAAATTATCCGAGAAAAAAGAAGGATTATAATTAATACCATAACGATAAAACAATATCATATTAGTATCAAACATAGCTCTAAGACAAACAATAATAATAACTATAAATACAAAAACAGAAACAAAATTAAATAACAAGTTTTCTCTAACAGACTTACTCTTAACTATAATAGTAATAATAAATGTTATAAGAACAAAAGCAAAAGGAATAAAAACATCAACTGCATCAGTCAAAGGCTTTTCAAGTCTTCTAAAAGTAACAATTATCCCATAAAACACTAAACCAAAAGAGATAATAAGTAAAATATACTTCAAAAATCCAAAAAATTTACTTAATATTTCCTTCATCAGCTATTACCTCCAAATTCATCAACATACCAATCAGCAATATCATCAAGAAGCAACGCAATCATCCTATAATTATCTATAGTAAGATTTAGTTCATTTCTTACTTTATTATAAATTGTAGATCTAGCTACATCAGTAGAAAAACCATACGAGCTATTACCCAAACCTGACTCTGTTAAATACTCAGCATTATCTATAATAATAACTCCTTTTTGATCAGTAATTTCCTTAGTTTTATCAAAAGAAACATTAGGATTAGACTCTCTATAAATAACAGTAATATTATATGGAATAGAAAAAATACAAGAACTATTATAATCTTTTAATATTTCATTATTAGCATTATATATATCTAAAGCAGTAATATTTTCCTTTTCACCAAATTTAGCAAATGAACCTTTATTAAGAGCATTAACACAACCTGTATAATACTCATATATAGGTTTAGCAGTATTATTAAATCTAACATCTTTATAATCTACAGATTTCATTTTCTTATCAACATTTTTTAATATATCCTTATATTCAACATAATTTGCATTCTCATTTAAATTTGTTGAATATCCATATGAAACCTCTCTATAATGAAAAAAGTTAGAAATTAACAAAAATGACATCAATGACAAACAAATAATAAGTACACTATTAGCAAGCAATTTCAAAAAATCAACAACAAAATCTTTCATATTACTGTCCTCCTCATACTTTTACATTTATTTTAAAATCAAATTTTAATTTTTTGTCCATCTTATAACTCCAAATCTTAAGAACATATTCATCTCTAGAATTACTTAAAATCTCCGTATTAAATAACTTACTAGTCATAGAATTACTTAAAACACCTTCACTAACTATCTCATTATTTTTTAACAATTTATAATTAATCAATGTCATATCAACACCATCATTACCATAATTAGGATTAATAAATTCTACTAGATAATCCAAAGCAATAGAATTATTATTAGTAACATCAAACTTATACAAATATGCATTATTTAAACTTCTATAATCAGAAAAAGAAGAAATACTTCCACCATATGAACTATTAGAATGAGTTACAAATAAATCATATTTAGTGATAATTGGATTAACTTTTTTTTCTTTTAAATCTTTATCTAAGAATATAAATCCCATAAGAGCAGAAATAATAGATATAATTATTAAAGATAGAGCAAGAAATATCAAAAATTTTGTCCTTCTCTTTCTAACATCTAAATCATTATAAATAATATCAGAAACATTTTTTTTACTATGAAGTTCTTCTTCTCCAACTTCTTCTTCAAAAATCAAATCTTCTGTTGAAACGTTAAAATCATTCTTTTTTGTCATCATCAACCACCTCTTTAAGCTTTTTTCTAGCTTCCTCTGTTCTTTTATCTCTTTTTATTAATTGACTTCCTTTTCTAGCAGTATGTTTAAATAACTTAAGAATATCATAAATTACAATCCCCAAACAAGGAAGTATAACCGCAACTATAAAAACAGTTTTATTTACTAAAAATTGCTGTATATAACCAACTTTAGGAATCTTAACGACAACTTTTCCTAAAACATTATCACCAGAAGTAATCTCATTATCTGGAGCATTATTATTATCACCTTTAGTTTTATAGGAATAACTATCATTTACATTATAAACTTCATCAACACGATGGGTTATAGTAATACCACCATTTTGTTCAGAAACAAAAGTAATTACATCTCCATCATTATATTTATTATTATCTTCTTTGTATGTGATAACAACATCTCCAGCTTTTATAGTAGGATACATACTTTGAGTTAAAATAGTATAAAAGTTAATTTTAACTTCTCCTAATCTATCATTACTTGCTAAAAAATTAACTCTAACTATATAAAATACTATTAATATAATTAAAAGTACTAAGACAACAAATATTGCAGAAGAAATAATTTTCATTATTCTATTAACTATACTCATGCCAACCAATCCTTTCAATTATCTATAATAAGCATCCACTACTACTTTACAACCAAACTTTTTAGAAGTTTTATCCACCTTAGCATCTCTAGAAAGCCACATTCTAAAAACATAATTACCATAAAACTTGTCATTAACTACTTTTCTATAGATAACTTTTCCATCAGTATGATAATTACTAGTAGGTAAATCTCCATAAGTATTAACCATATCAGAAGAAATAGAAACATCAGAAGAATTTTCAGTTAAATATACTCTAACATCTTTCTCATCAATAGTATTACCTGCAATAGGAATAAGAGAAATTTCATAAACAAGTTTACCCTTTCTATTATCATTCAAAAGAGCAGAAACACTAAAATCAAAATACTCTTTATCACCAGTAAGAGTTTTACCAACACTATCAGCAGTAGGAAAAACGTTTGTCATATTTATATAATTTGAGCCTTCATTGAAAGAAAACAAAATGGAACCAAAATGACTAGATTGAATAGAACTACTGCCATTATTATTAGCTCTATCAGATTCAGATCCAGGCTCAGACTCAGGATTAGGGTTAGGATCTGGTTCATTATCAACAACAACATCTACATCAATAACATTTCCACTACCACCATTATAATAAGTATCAAAAATCGCAAAAGATAAAGTTGAAACTAAAAAAATCAAACAACAAAGAAATAACAAAACTAGTAAAAAATAACTTCGATTTTCTTTATCATCTTCAACAGTCAAAATCTCATCAGCAACCACATCTGCTACTAACTTTTCATCTGAAGTAAACTTTTTTTTATCTTCATTCATAAGACTCACCTACTATTATACTTATATTACTATACTACCACAAAAATAGTTTTTTTAAAAGAAAAATATAACAATATTAAAAAAAACTTCCGAAGAAGTTTTATATTAAGCTTGAGCAGCTTTTACACCTACTTTAAAACTAAATGTTTCAGAAGCAGTAGTTTTCTTACTAGTAAGAT
>CAYVXN010000007.1:0-14655 GCA_964455135.1 uncultured Mycoplasma sp. | reverse complement strand
AGTAGTATATAAAGTTTTAGAACCACTACGAGCAGCATTATCAGCAAGATTAGAAACTAATGTAGGAGCAAGAACTTCAGCGCCTTCTTTAGTTAAATAAACCTTTACATCTTTGTTTTCTAAAGTACTTGTATCAACTTTAGTCAAACTAATTGTGTAAGGCACAGTCAAAGCATTAGTAGCTTGTGTTGAAACTGAAAAATCAAAAGTTTTACCATCACCAGTTAAAGCCTTACCATCAGTATCACTCATTGGCATTGCATTTTCAAGATTAATTGCATTAGTAGGCTCAGTATAACTAACCATAATTGTACCAGTTTTAATCGAATTAGCATCACCATAATCAAATGTTGCACTATATGCAGCAAATGATATGCCAATTACAGCAACAACTAAAATAGCAACTCCTAAAACTGATAATAGCATTTTCTTTTGACTATTTTCTTTTATTTCCATAACTATCCTCCTTTACTATAACCATAGTACAATATCAAAACGCAAAAATCAATATTTTTTTTTAATTTTTTTCATATTATTTTCACAAAAGATAAAAAAAAAGACAATTTTACTTGTCTTTAATAGCCATAACGTACAATATCAAATGTCACGTTGTTTACAGTTTGAACTGGTGAAGATGATCTTGCACTAGGTTTTAATAAATCAACCATATTCCCACTTACACCTCTGTCAAGTACAATTGCATACATTCCATCTGGATCATAAGCATCAACATTAATTCTAATAATACTACCACAAGGAATAGTTGAACTCATTGCAACAATTCTAAGCTTACCATATTCACTATCGTTATAATAAATATTACCATTTCTAGCATCCTGACCATTACACCCTAAATGTCCCCCACATTCAGGACAATCAGGACCATAATGAACAAGTTTTCCCACAAAACTAGTAGGATAATATTTAGAATTATAAACAGCGTCCTCAAAACTATTATACATAACTGGAGATATAGTTTTCTTATCTAATTTTTGAAAAGAATTAACCAATTCCTTAGTAGAAACAGTCTTATTAAGATTAGCATTAAGTGCCTTAGCGCTCTTAAAAGTATCATTCTCAAGACTTATTACACCAACAACACCAGCACATATAAACACAATACCAAAAATATATAAAACAAAAGAACAAATTTTCTTACCTGTATTCCGTTTTATTTTGTTTTTATGTTTCAAAACATCCACCTCCGGACAAATAAATTCTATCATATTTTACTAGATAAGTCAAATAACTTCATTGCATTGGAAGTAGTAATGTTTGCCACTTTTTCAAAACTAAAACCTAATAAATTTGCTACAAAAAGACAAACTTCCTTAACATTACAAGGCTCATTCTTTTCACCTCTAAAAGGAGACAAATAAGGAGAATCAGTTTCAAAAACAACCTTTTCTATTCCTATTTTTTCAATAACATTCTTTAAATTACTATTTTTAAAAGTAACAACTCCTCCGATACCTAAATAAAAACCCAAATCCATATACTTTAAAGCAACTTCTAAACTCCCAGAAAAACAATGAATAACTCCTTTAACATCATGTTCTTTTAAAATATTATATGTATCCAAAAAAGCATCCCTTGTATGAATAACAACAGGTAAATCATATTTCTCAGCAATCTCAAGTTGCCTAACAAATAACTCCTTTTGACTATCTTTATTAGATTTATCATGAAAATAATCAAGCCCAATCTCCCCAATAGCAACAACTTTTTTATTTAAAATCAGTTTCTCTAATCTAGAAAAATCCTCATCACCCACCTTACCAGCACAATCCGGATGAAAACCAACACTAAAAAAAATATTATCATAATTACTAAGCAACTCAATATTCAAAAAATTATCAACCCTATCACTACCACTAACAATTAAATACTTAACTCCATTATCATTAGCTCGCTTAATAACTTCATCAATATTATAATCTTCATTAACTAAATGTAAATGTGAATCTATTAACATAAATCATCACCCCTAAAACCATTATAAAATAAAAAATAAAAAAAAGATACAAAACAAATTGCATCTTTACTACCTAACCTTCCACATAAAGTAAAACAAAACTAAAAAATAAGTAATATTCACGATAGTAAAATCTAATACTATCATAGTTAAAAACAATACTGCAATTAATATGTTAATAACTGCTTTTCCCTCAGTAAGCATAGCTAAGCTCCCTTCTTATTATTTTTAACTGCACCCTCATTATAAAACAAACAAATATTAAATCAACAAAAAAAGAGAATAAAATCAAAGATTTACACCCTTTTTTACTATTATTTAAACAATTCTTTCAAATAAAATTTGTTGTTCATTAACATTAAAATCACATTTTTCATCTATTTTATCAAAATTCCCACCACTTACACCAAGTTGATTAAAAATCTTTTCGCAAGTATCAGGAATAAATGGTTGAAGCAAAATAGCACAAACTCTAACAGATTCAAGTAAATTATATAACACCTTACGAAGTCTATCTAAATTACCTTCCTTATATAAAACCCAAGGAGTAGTTTCATCAACATACTTATTACTTCTTCTAAGAACCTCAAAAATTTCACTCAAAGCAGAACCAACTTCATAAGTTTTCATTGACTTATCAACCTTTAAACGAAGATTATTAATCAAATTAATAAATTCCTTATCTTCATCATAATCATTAATATTAGAAACTTTTCCATCAAAATACTTATTAGCCATAGCAATAGATCTATTAACCAAATTGCCTAAAACATTAACAAGATCACCATTAGTTCTAGTAACAAGAGCTTCTTCAGAAAAATTACCATCACTACCAAAAGGAACTTCACGAAGTGCAAAATATCTAACAGCATCAACACCGTATGCACTAATATACTCCCTAGGATCTTTATAATTACCTAAAGACTTAGAAATCTTACCACCATTTATTATAAGCCAACCATGCCCAAATACTTGTTTAGGTAAAGGCAAATCAAGAGCCATTAAAATACAAGGCCATATAATAGCATGAAATCTAACAATTTCCTTACCAACAAGATGTAAATCACAAGGCCAATATTTTTTAAAGTTACCTTCTAAATCATCAGGATAACCCAAAGAAGTAATATAATTAGTAAGAGCATCAATCCATACATAAATAACATGTTTCTTATCAAAAGTTACAGGAATTCCCCAAGAAAAACTAGTCCTAGAAACACACAAATCTTGAAGACCAGGTTTAATAAAATTATTAATCATTTCATTTTTTCTAGAAATTGGAAGCAAAAAATTAGGGTTCTCATCATAAAACTTTATCAACTTATCAGCATACTTAGAAAGCTTAAAAAAATACGCTTCTTCTTTAATTAAATGAACATCTCTTCCACAATCAGGACACTTTCCATCAATAAGCTGAGATTCAGTCCAAAAAGACTCACAAGGAGTACAATATAGCCCAGAATAATCTCCTTTATAAATATCGCCCTGCTCATATAGTTTTTCAAAAATCTTTTGAACACGTCTAACATGTTTTTCATCAGTAGTACGAATAAAATAATCATAACTAATATTTAAACTCTTCCATAAATCTTTTGCATCTTCTATTATATTATCAACATATTCTTTAGGACTAACTCCAGCATCCTTTGCCTTATTTTCAATCTTTTGCCCATGTTCATCAGTACCTGTTTGAAAATAAACATCAAAACCAGAAAGTCTCTTATACCTAGCAATAGAATCTGCAATAATAGTAGTATAACAATGCCCAATATGAAAATTAGCACTAGGATAATAAATCGGAGTACTTATATAAAACTTATCTTTCATTACTAACACCTCTTCTTTATAATAAATATGACAAAAAAAAGAAATATTTCTAAGGACGAAATATTTCCGCGGTACCACCTTATTTTACTTAAAAAGTATCTCAATATTATAACGGAAAAAAACCGGGGAAACATTCCCTGCTTCAGAAATCATACCTAATAATAATCTGTACTTATTTACACCAACCATAAGCTCTCTAAAATCAGAAAAATTATCATCACTTTCCTGCATCACATTTAACACAAAAAATTATAACATAAAAAATTAATTTATTCAATATATTTTCCTAAAAACGTCGCAGCAATAACACAAGTTTTTATTATAAAATCATCTATCTTATCAAATATAGAAAAAATAATTACCGCTCCTACTGCATCACCATTACTGATAATCGGAGAAATAACATAACTTGCATTTTCACATTCATCATTAATAATACAAAAACTAGTAATTTCTTTAGAAAAAACAGTTAATCTATTTTGAATTATTTCATCAAGTTCAGAAGAAATACTCTTATTAAAATACTTCTTCTTAAGTTCTCCAGAAACAGCAACAATTTTATCTCTATCAACAATAACAATATTATTACCAATTTCAGAATAAATTGAATCAACATAATCTTTATAAAAATCAGGCAAACCTTCCAAAGGAGAATACTTTTTCAAAACTATATTATCACTATTTAAAAATATCTCAACAGACTCTCCATCCTTTATTCTAAGAGTTTTTCTTATTTCTTTAGGAATTACAATTCTACCCAAATCATCAATTCTTCTTACAACCCCAGTAGTCTTCATTCAGCAACCTCACTTTCACTACAATTATTTTTTACAAAATATAAAAAATTATTCTCCATTTTTTAAGAATATACTACATATATTATAATATTGATACACACTCATTCTTCCTGGTAATTTTTACCAATTATTGCGTTAAAATAACAAACAAAAAAGAACTATAAAAGTCCTTTAAATAATTCATTAAAATCAAACACCACATTATGATCTGAATCCTTATAAAATAATTTTATCATCAAAATATCATTTTTATAAGAAAACTTAAAATTTTTATTAACAGCAATAGCTTTTACAAAAAATTCCTCATAATCAATCTCTAAAGAAGCATCCTTACAAAAAAATACCTCTCTATATTTATTATTATCAAAAATCTTAAAAATTCCTAACTTTTTAGCAATATTTTCAAATAATTTTTCATTCATATAAACAAACAAATTTTCAGGAACAGGACCAAACCTATCTTCAATATCAGTTTTAACACTCTGTAAATGTTCAAAACTATCAATACCATTAATCATTCTATGAATTTCAATTTTAACATCTTCATCCATAACATAAGAATCTTCAACATGAGAATGAATAGCTAAATTATAATTATTATCATCACTAGGCGGTTCACTATAAACACCCTTAAGCTTAGCAACCTCTTCATTAAGCATTTTCATATACATATCTATACCAACAGTATCAATAAAACCAGCCTGTTCACTACCTAAAATATCTCCTGCACCTCTAATTGAAAGATCACGCGCAGCAATAGAAAAACCACTGCCAAGTTCAGTAAAATCCTTAATAACTTTAAGCCTTTTAACAGCAGTTTCAGTAAGTACCTTTCCCTTTTCATACATAAGATATGCATAAGCAACATTATCACTTCTACCAACACGACCCCTAATTTGATAAAGTTGACTAAGTCCAAATCTATCAGCATCAAGAACAATCAAACTATTAACATTAGGAATATCAACACCAGTCTCAATAATAGTAGTACATACCAAAACATCAAATTTTTTATTAATAAAATCATCCATCACTTGTTCAAAGGAATCCTTATTCATTTTACCGTGAGCGAAACCAAATGAAGCATCAGGAACAAGTTCCCTAAACATAAAAACCTTTCTCTCAATATCTTCAACTCTATTATAAAGAATAAATACTTGTCCATCACGAGAAAGTTCCTTATAAATAACTTCCCTAATAAGTTTTTTATCATAAGGAGTAACATAAGTAACAACGCTTTTCCTATTTTTCGGAGGAGTTTCAATCAAAGACATGTCCTTAATTCCCAAAATAGACATTTGTAAAGTCCTTGGAATAGGAGTAGCAGTAAGAGTAAGAACATCAACACCAGATTTTATCTCTTTAATCTTTTCTTTATGAGCAACACCAAATCTTTGTTCCTCATCAATAACTAAAAGTCCAAGATCATTAAAAGAAACATCATTACTAAGAGCCCTGTGAGTTCCAAAAATTATATCAACTTTACCAGAAGAAATATCTTCCAAAGTCCTCTTAACTTGACCAGAAGAAACAAATCTATTAAGCACCCCAATATTAACAGGATAATTCTTAAATCTATCAACAGCAACCTCGTATTGTTGACGACATAAAAGTGTAGTAGGACACAAATAAAGAACCTGTTTACCATCTAAAACAGCCTTAAACATCGCTCTAAAAGCAACCTCTGTCTTACCATATCCAACATCTCCACATAAAATTCTATCCATCGGAGTAACACTTTCCATATCAGCCTTAATTTCAGCCAAAGCCCTTAATTGATCAGAAGTAGGCTCATAAACAAACTCAGCTTCAAACATCTTCTGAAGAGGTTGATCCTTACTAAAAGCAAAACCTTTCTTAACCTCCCTTTCAGCCTGAACTTTAATAAGTCTCTCTGCTTCATACTTAATCTTTTCCTTAATCCTATTCTTAGCCTTAACCCAAGCTGTACTATTAAGAGCATTAATTTTAGGAACATAACCATCCTTACCATTATATTTACTAATCAAAGAAAGCTTATCAACAGGAATATACAACTTATCTCCCTTGTCATAAATAATCTCTAAATAATCAGACTTAACACCATTTTTTAAAAGAACACGAATACCATTATAAATACCAATACCATGAGTATCATGAACAACATAATCTCCAATATTTATTTTTGATAAATCCCTAATCCTAGAACTATTCTTAAATCTACTCTTCTTATAAACAACACTCTTTTTACCAAAAAGCTCATAATCAGTCAAAAAAACATAATTATTAACCTCAAATCCTTCAGCTAACTTCTTATTAACAACATTAATTTTTCCCTCATAAATATTATCAAAACTAGTAATCACAAAAGGTTCAATAATTCTTTCCAAAAAACCATTAAAATTAGATGTAGTAACACATAAAACAACAGTTTTCAAATTTTTAACAGCATCACCTATATACTTATTAATAAAAGAAAAATCTTCATTAAAAACAGGAACCCTAGAAACATCAAAAGAAATAATAGAACTCAAAAAATCACAATTGACACAACTATCAAAATCAAAATAATAAAGTTTATCAAAAACATTCATATCAGAAATATCAAAAAAACTATTCTTAGTATCAACACCAAAATTAAAATCATCAACAACCATCTTATCATACATAAACTTTATTTGTTCATAATCCTTATAAATAACAATAGGATTCTTTAAATAATCTAAAACACTAGAATCATTTCCATCTATGTTTTCAGAAAAAGGAAGAACTTTAAACTCATCAATTTCATAAGAAGACTTTTGAGAATTAGCATCAAAATACCTAATAGATTCAATATCATCCCCAAAAAACTCTATTCTAACAGGATTATCTTCATTAATAGGAAAAATATCAAGCACAAAACCTCTTACAGAAAAATCACCAGTTTTAGAAACAACAGAACTTCTAGTGTATCCAAAAGAAGAAAGTTTATTAACTATTTCAGAGACAGAAAAAGAAAACCCAACTTTAAAATTTATATTACGGCTATTAAACAAAGATGGTTTAGGTAACTTTCTTAAAAATCCCCTAGTATCCGTAAAAACAATTCGTTTACCATCACTAACCAAACTATCAAGAGCATTAATCCTATCAATACGCATTTCAGGACTAACACAACTTCCATCACCTAAATTTAAATCATCATCTTCAAACAAAATAACATTATCATCAAACTTATTATATAATTTTCTTGCCTCGTAACCATTCGGAGTAACAACAAGCAAAGCCCTATCCTCTTTCTCAAAAAGTCTTTTCAAAAAAAGCACAAAAAAGCCACTAGTCATATTAACAAGACCAGTGTCTTTTTTATAATCAAATTCCAAAAACTTATCAAAAACTTGCATACAAATCACCTCTAGTTATACTTACTCATCAACCTCTCAAAATCAATTTTACAAAAATCATTAAGAATATCATAAGTTATAGGTAAAAATTTTTCTATTTTTTCTATATCATCCTTAGAAAACTTACCAAGAACATAGCTAACAGCATCACCATCTGCACCAGATATACCAATTCTAAATCTCTTAAATCTATTAGACTTCAAACAATTTTCAATATTTCTAAGACCATTATGGCCACCACAAGATCCAAATAATCTAAGACGATATTTAAGAAAAGGAAGATCTAAATCATCACTTATAACCAAAATATCATCAATATTTATCTTAAAATAATCAGCATATCTACGAACAACCTCTCCAGATAAATTCATAAAAGACATAGGCTTAAGTAAAATAACTTTATCACCATCAACAAAAAATTCCCCATATAAACCATTAAATTTACTCTTATCAATTAAAACATCATTCTTTTTAGCAAAATAATCAATCACCATAAATCCCAAATTATGACGAGTTCTTTCATAATCAATACCAGGATTTCCTAAACCTACTATCATTTTCATATAAACTAATCTACTCCTCTAAACAAAATTCTATTACTTTAGAATCAGATAATTCAACCTTGTATTTCTTAGAAAAAATATCAACATAAATAACCTTACCACTTTCACCATCTACATCAATTTTTTCACCAACTTTTGGTAAACCTTTTTTATACTCTTTATAACAATCATTTTCATAAGCAAGACAACACATTAATCTACCACAAACACCATTTATCTTTTGTGGATTAAGAGCTAAATTCTGATTCTTCGCCATATTTATAGAAACACTACTAATATCATCAAGAAAAGAAAAGCAACAAAGTTTCCTACCACATTGTCCACATCCACCAATAACACGAGCCTTATCTCTAATACCTATTTGACGAAGTTCAATACGAGTCTTATAAATATAAGCCAAACTCTTAGCAAGCTCCCTAAAATCAACCCTAGTATCAGCCAAAAAATTGAAAATCAATTGTTTCCTATCAAAAGTAAAACTAGCACTCAAAATTTGCATATCAAGACCAAGTTCATCAACTATTCTCCTAGCATCATCAAAAGCACGTTTCTCATCCAAACGATTCTTATCATTAATCTCAAAATCAGAATCAGTAGCAACACGAATAACTTCCTTAAGAGGAATATCAAACTTAGACTCATCAACCTTGACTAAATCAGTAACAACTTTTCCAAAACGTTCACCACGTTCAGTTTGAACAATAACATAATCGTTTTTATTAAGATTTAACCCATTAATTAAAAAATAATATATCTTTTTAGAATCATCAAACCTAACTCCAATTACCTCTTTCATTAAATATCATCTCCCAACGAAATAATAAAATTATCTAAAAACAAATTAACATTGACATTAAACTTAAAATTATAAATAAACTTACTAATAACATCAATTTTTCTAATTATATCACTAATTTCATTATTTTCAACAACAATTTCAAGATTAAAATCTAAAGGCAAAATTCTACCTTCCCTACCAAGCATAATATTAACAACATCAAAATACATATAAAGACCAAACAACATAAACTCATATAAATAACTAGATAAATTATAAATTTCTTTATCACCCAAAACATAAAATCCAGTTTCTTCAAAATTCAAATAAAAATCAAAAAATTTATTACCATATAAAAAAGCAAAATCATTAAAATCATCAGAAACATCTAATTTTTCATAAAGACGCACAAAAATATCCATATAATTATTATCATCATTAACTAATCTAATTATTTGACAACGAGAAGAAATAGTAGACAAAACAGAAGAAACACTATTACAAAGTAAAATAGCAATTACATCACCCTCGGGTTCCTCCAAAAACTTAAGCAAACTATTTAAAGAAGATTTATTCATAGAAGAAACATCCTTAATGATATAAACTTGCCTATTATTATCAGAAGACTTCAAAGAAAATTCACTTTTCAAAGTAACAATATCATCCTTTTTAACATCAGAATTTACACCAATAACCTTAAAATTAGAATAATTATTACTATCAATCAAATTACAAATCTTCTCATTATATTTACCATTACAAAGCAAAAACTTAGCCAAATCAATCGCCAAATTATAAGCATAAGCAACATTATTAGTCTCAATCAAATAAGCATGAGATATACGATTTTTATCATAACTAAGCATAAAATAATCATAAAAACATTTCTGTGAATCTTTATATTTTTCTAACATAACATACCCCACTAAAAAATAAAAATAGAAAAAATAATCAACATAATAAAACCAGGAATCTTCAAAAGACCAACAATAACAACAGTAAATACATTAATAGGTATAAACAAATCAAGTCCAACAGCCATAAGATTAAAAACATATAAAATAAATGGTGCAACAACAAACGATTTCAAAAAATTAATAACATTTTTCAAAACAAACACCTCAAAAAAATATATGAATCAAAAAATCAATCTAAAACTTCTTTTCTATTTCTAAAAGCAGATTCCAAAGTAAGAGAATCAATATAATCCATATCAGCACCTACTGGAATACCATTAGCAATTTTAGAAATAACAATATTTTTATCACCTAAAAGTTTCTTAATATATAAAACCGTAGTATCAGCCTCTATACCAGATTTAGTAACAAAAATTATTTCCTTAACATCAACATCATTAACCCTTTTAATAAGACCATCAATATCTATATCAGACGGACCTATATCATCAAAAGGAGAAATAAGGCCACCTAAAACATGATAACAACCATTAAAACTACCCATTTTTTCAAGCAAAAAAACATCCTTTGAGTTTTCAACAACAATTAATGATTTAGTATCTCTAGTCTTATCAGCACAAACAAAACACAAATCACCATCAGTAATACAATTACAAATAGCACAAGTATTTATATCACGTTTTACAGCAACCATATTACTAGTAAAAGATTCAACATCATCAACATCAAAATCAGAAAGAACAGAAAAAACCATTCTTTCTGCAGACTTTTGTCCAACTCCAGGAAATTTCTTAAAACATTCTATCAATTCTTCAATAGATTTTGGAAACATACTACATCAAACCAGGCATCATACTAGAATATTTGCCCATTTTCTCCTCAGTAACCTTATCAACCTTAGAAAAAGCATCATTCAAAGCTAATACAATCATATCCTCTAACATAGAAAGATCATCAACAACTAAATCTTTAGCACCCTCATCAATACTAACTTTAACAATTTCCTTAGTACCTTTTACTTGAACACTAACCAAAGAACTTTTTCCCTCAAAAACACTAGAATCAATTTCATTCTTTATATTAGTAATATCACGTTGCATAGCTTGAGCTTGTTTCATTAAAGCTTGCATATTCATAAAAATTCCTCCTTACTTAATTTCAACAATATCATTACCAAAAACATCTTTCGCAGTCGTAACAACATCAGAAACATCATTTGGTATCTCTTCAATTATATCATTTTTTTCCATATTTGGTTCAATATATTTATAAATTTTACCAGATTTAACATCAGAAATATACTTATCCTTAAGAACATTCCACTCTTCATCAATAACAAAAGCTAAATTATAAAACTTTCCCATCACCAAATTAAACAAAAGTTCTAACTTCGCAATATTTTGACAAGCATTATCAACAACAGAAGAATACGATACAGAAATTATCACATCCTTCTCACCTACCACTTGAACACTAGAATCCAAAAAATATGAAACCAAAGAAGAAAACTCCTTATTATGAACATAATCAGAAAAGCCATTCCATTTTTTCATAACTTCAATCTTCAAATTCTTATTAGCCAAAGCAAAAGCATTATTAATAACAATATCAAAATCAACACTTTTATTATCAACCATTTGTTCGCTTTTATTCTCATTTAACTTATCAACACTACTAACAATATCTTCAGAAACATCATTCTTAATAGAAACATCTGAAATTATTTCCCGGGAAATAATTTCATTTTCATTCAAACTATTAACAATCTTTAAAATACCTATTTCAAAACATAGTAATTGATTAACTGAAAATTTCAAATCAAAAGCTATAGAACTAATACCATCTAGCAATTTACAAAAAACCGAAGAAGAAATCTTATTATCGCTACGAACACTAATATTTCTAAGAAGCGTCAACAATTGTTCCACTATCAAATCAACACTTTTTCCAGAATTTACCATTTTTTCAACAATATCAAAAACAGCGTTTACATTTTTATCAACAATATTACTATAAATATCATAAATTATATCATCATTAACTAAACCAACAACATCACAAAACAATTCCTTAGTTATATAATCCGAATAAGAAGCAAGCTTATCAAGCAAACCAATAGAATCCCTCATGCCACCATTACAATACTCCCCAATTAATTTTAAAACTTCATCATCAACATTAATTTTTTCCTTATCACAAATATTCTTCAAACACAAAACAATATCATCAATATTAATACGCTTAAAATCATAACATTGACATCTAGAAACAATAGTATCCGGAACCTTCTCAAGTTCAGTAGTAGCCAAAATAAAAACAACATGTTTAGGAGGTTCTTCCAAAGTTTTAAGTAATGCATTAAATGCACTAACAGAAAGCATATGAACTTCATCAATAATGTACACCTTATATTTAGAAACACTCGGCATTAAAACAACATTTTCCCTAATAGTTCTAATTTCATCAACACCATTATTAGAAGCAGCATCAATCTCAATAATATCAGGATTACTATTTACATTAAACAATTTACAACTATCACAAACATCACAAGGATCATAGCCATTCAAATTGGAACAATTAACAATTTTAGCAATAAGCTTAGCAATAGTAGTTTTTCCAGTCCCTCTAGGACCAGAAAACAAATAAGCATGAAAAATTCTATTATTTAAGATAGAGTTTTTAACAATATCAACAATATACTTTTGACCATAAATTTCATCCAAAAATTTTGGTCTATATTTTCT
Organism: uncultured Mycoplasma sp.; assembly: GCA_964455135.1. GTDB lineage: Bacteria > Bacillota_I > Bacilli_A > RF39 > UBA660 > UMGS1449. The sequence goes on along the minus strand of CAYVXN010000007.1, from coordinate 1,689 downwards.
ATATAAAGCAACATATTCCATAAATTCACCCCCAAAAAAAGATAAATTTATTATAACATAACCATCAAAAAACAAGCAATAACAAGAAGAAAAAATACAACATTTATTTATCACTAACTCTATTTCAAATTATTTCCCGGGAAATAATTTATTAATGTTTCACGTGAAACATTAATAATATATCTATCAATATTAAATCTATTCGAACCAATAAAAACACATAATTTTAACACAAAAAGCATTAACACGTATATACAAATTTAAAAAATCACACAATATGTTTCACGTGAAACATAACAAAAAAAGTTATTAACAATACAATATGATTCAAATAATTAAAATATAATAAAAAATCATACAAACAAATACTTACCAATCAATGTTTCACGTGAAACATAAAAAATCACAAACTATTTATAACAATAATTATATTTAAAACAAAAAAAATAACGTTTCACGTGAAACATTAAACTCTTTTATCTTTAAAAAATAAAGAAAGCATATCAATATAAGGCTTATTTCTATAATTACTCTTATAAAATTTAATATTATCTTTATTCTTATTCAAATTAACTTCATAATTAGAATCAATCAAATAATAAACTTCTTTAATTCTAGCCTCCGCAATAGCAGACAAACACATATCACATGGTTTTAAAGTAACAAACATAATACAATCATCTAAATACCAAGAATCTAAAGACTTGCAAGCGTCAATAATACACAATATTTCAGCATGATTAACAGCTATTTTCGAAGTATTTTTAGTATTATGAGCAGAAGTAATCACCTTACCATTTCTAACAATTACCGCACCAACAGGAACATTTCCCTCCAAACTAGCCTTTTTAGCTTCATTAAAAGCAATATCAAAAAAATATTCCATAAATTTCCTCCTAAAAAAAGTGCACACACATAGAGGATTTTAAGGCTGCTATCTTCCGATCCTGACCTGATTCAACCATATGTGTTGCACAATTCAATAATAAAACATTTATAATACAATGTCAAACTATTTATATATGTTTCACGTGAAACATCAAAATTCATAAAAAAGAATTATTTCCCGGGAAATATTCTCAAAAAAAGTTATTAACAATAATTAAATTTAAAAATCACACAATATGTTTCACGTGAAACATCAACTTTCTTATTATAAAACAAACTAATAATATATATTTATACTTTTTAACAAAAGCCATAAAACCATATTTTCTACAAACTATTGCTCATTCAATTAATAAATTAACATATGATTATAAAATAATATTAATACCAACAAAATTTCTTAAATAAAGTATAAATAAAAAATAACAACAAATAAACAATATGCATGATAACAATATACGTTTCACGTGAAACATAAAACTTATTAATAATAAAAACAATGAAAATAATATTTTATAATTATTAACACTTATTAACACTTATTAACAATTAAGATTTATTATGAAAACATTCAAAGTTTCACGTGAAACATAGTATAAATATATAATTTATTACAAAAAAACAATATTATAATAACTGAAATAAAATGAAATACACCAAATTTAACGATTAATAATATTATTAAAATAACTTATCTATAAAAAACGTTTCACGTGAAACATTAAAATCAATAAAAAAAAGATCGAGTAAAAGTTATTAACACTTATTAACAATTAAAAAATAGACTAATCCCCATAAAAA
>CAYVXN010000006.1:0-18951 GCA_964455135.1 uncultured Mycoplasma sp. | reverse complement strand
CTTAAAATACCAAATTCTGTTTCTAATGAAATTATTTATGTGGTTAAATCAGGGGATAATTTGTGGAAAATAGCTAATAGTTATGGAGTAAGTGTTGATGGTATAAAAAAATTAAATAATTTGACAAGTAATTTATTGTCAATAGGACAAAAACTTAAGATACCTTCTGCTTGATTTTTTTGAAATTTTTTGGTATAATTTGTTTGCTCAGGAGGGAATATAATGAAAGAAAAATATGACAACTATGAAAAAAAACTTATGTCTATTATTAATAATTGTGATAATATTAATATTTATGTTGATAAGGTAAATGGTAAATATGAATATAGAAGGATAGGATATGATGCAACTAATTATAAATATATTGATAGGATAGAAACAGATGGAATTTTTGTAGAAGAAAATGTAAATTCTTGTTTTTTAGAAGATGCTAATTATGCTATTATAAAAACTTATGAAGGTTTAGATATAAAAAAGATTTCAGTTATTTTATCTCCTATGTTATATGGTATGGTTAGTTCTTATGTTTTGCGAAAGGGCGATGAACAGTTGATTTTAAAATTAGAGGATAGTGTGAAAGGCGATCTTAATAATTTTAAATTATGTACTGATTCTCCTTGTTTTGCTATTTGTCCTGTTGGTGATCAAGCTTCAATTGTTAGAAAATTGGAGTGTTAGTGTTAATATTATTAGTGTTATTTTCAATACTTTTTATGGTAGTATTTAAAAGTATAAAACCTGAAATTAAAGTTAGAATAGAAGCGATTAATTCTTGTTTTGAAAGATTGCTTTTATTTTTTTGTTTGTTTATTTGATAAAAACAATAATTTATATATGTAAAAATTATTACTAGTATAGTAATTACAATTCTATTTGTTAAATTTATTTCATTTTCTGTGTATTCAGAAAATATTCTTTTTTCGTTATTATTTTTTTTAATGTTGTTATATGTCAGTATAGTTGATACTATAATGGTTATAATAAATAATATAGAACCATACATTTGAATATATAATAATTGTGTTTCTTTTTTGTTATTATTCATGTTTTATTATATGAGAAATAATTTTAAAATATTTTAGCACTTATACTTGACAAGTGCTAAAAATTGAGTATAATTATAATTGTAAGGAGGAGAGAATAATGAGTTTAGTACCTAGAAGTTTCTTTTTAGATGATTTCTTTGATGATTTTGGAAAAGTAAAGGTTCAAGATATGAAATGTGATATTTATGAGGAGGATAATAATTATGTAGTGGAAATGGATATTCCAGGATTCAATAAAGATGAAATTGATATTGATGTTGAAAAGGGATATCTTACTATAAGTGCTTCTCATAATGAAGAAAAGAATGAGGAAAATAAAAATTATATTAGAAAAGAAAGAGTTTATGGTTCTACAAAAAGACAATTTTATGTTGGGGATGTAGATGAAGATTCTATTAAAGCTAGTTTTGATAGAGGAGTGCTTAAAGTAGTTGTTCCTAAAAAAGAAGAAATCTCTAATAAGAAAAAAATTGAAATTGAATAGAAAAAAGTATCGTGTTGATACTTTTTTAATGCTTAAATTTAGAATTTAGATAAATATTTTTAAGATATTTGATACTATAAAACATAGAATTAGTCCTGTTATTGTAGGAATTATTATACTTAGTAATGTCCATTTTATGCTAGAAGTTTCTTTTTTTATTGTCATTATTGTAGTGCCACAAGGGAAGTGACAGATTGTAAATATCATAAATGATATAGCAGTTATTATAGTCCAGTTATTATTTGATAATAATGTTTTTAATTCTGTTAAAGAGTTATAATCAGTTAAACTTGTCATTTGAGTGTAGGACATTAATAGTATAGGTATTACTATTTCATTTGCAGGTAATCCTAAAAGAAATGCTATTAGAATTGTACCATCTAATCCAATTATTTTTCCTAGTGGTTCTAAAAGGTTTGATAAATATATAAATATGGAAGTGTTATTAATTGTTATATTTGTTGTAAGCCAAATTAATATTCCTGCGGGTATTGATATGTATATTGCTCTTCCTAGGACGAATATTGTTCTATCTAGTATAGATCTTATGATTGTGTCTAGTATTTTTGGTTTTCTGTATGGAGGTAGTTCTAAAGTGAATGATGAAGGTTCTCCTTTTAAGATGGTTTTTGAAAGAATTTTTGATATTAATAGGGTTACTAAAACTGAAAATACTATTAATCCTAGAAGAGTAAGAGCTGATAATGTTGATGATGCAAATTTATTAGATGCTCCACTTACTAAAAAAATAGAAATTATTGCTATTAGGGTTGGGAATCTTCCGTTACAAGGTGAAAATACATTGGTTAGAATTGCTATTAGTTTTTCTTTTTTTGACTGGATTATTCTGCAACCTATTACACCACATGCATTGCAACCGTATCCCATGCACATTGTTAGAGATTGTTTTCCATGAGCGCCACATTTTTTGAATACTTTGTCCATGTTAAATGCTATTCTAGGAAGATATCCTAAATCTTCTAAAAGAGTAAATAATGGGAAAAATATAGCCATTGGTGGAAGCATTACTGAAATTACCCATGCTACTACTTTATAGATTCCATTTAGGAGAAAATCTATTATAGTTTGGTTTATTTCTAGATTTGTTAATAGTATTAATAGTTTGTCATAAATATAAAACAATCCTTTGTTTAGAAGTTCAGATGGATAGTTAGCTCCGATTATGGTTAACCAAAGAATTATTCCTAGTGTTAGGAGCATTATTGGTATTCCATATTTTTTTGATGTTAAAATTTTGTCTATTTTTATAGTTGTTTTATTATAGTTTTCTTCTTTTAAAGTTACACAATTATCATATATAGTTTTTGCTTTTTCTTCAGTGTTAATAACATATTCGTCTTTTTCTTTTGCTTTTTTATAGCTTTCTATTTTTTCTATTAGTTTATTTATTCCAAGTTTATTTCTAGCGCTCATTCCTATTACTGGTAAATTTAACTCTTTTTCAAGTTTTTTAATATCTATGTTAATATTTTTCTTTTTTGCTTCATCTAGAAGATTTAGACATACTATTATGTTATTTTTTATATTTTTTGTTTCTAGAACAAGGTTTAGATTTCTTTCCAAAGAAGTTGCATCTACTACTACGAGGATGATATCTATGTCTTTATTTTTGATAAAGTCTTTTGCTATTTGTTCTTCTTCTGAATAGGCGTTTAATGAATAGATTCCTGGCAAGTCTATCAAGTTATATGTTTTGTTTTTAGTTTTTAATTTTCCTTCAGCATTTGATACAGTTTTTCCAGGCCAGTTTCCAGTATGATTTTTAAGTCCTGTTAGGGAGTTGAAGAGAGTTGTTTTACCAACATTAGGGTTTCCTAGTAATGCTATTATGTTTTTGTTTTCTTTGGTTGTGTTTTCGTTTTCTTTTGTTTTAAAAGATTTTGAGTTTCTAGTAAGTCCCATTTTCTTTCCTTAAAATCATTATTTGTTTGGCATCTTCTTCTCTTATTGCTAGAATAACATTTTTTACTAGGTATGCTGTTGGATCGTTAAAGGGACTTTTATATAAACATTTTATTTTTGTGTTTTTGGTTATTCCTAAATTTATTAAGTTTTGTTTGTTTTCTGTTTTTATATCGTTTTCCATTATGTAGGCTGTTTCCTCTAAATTTAAGTTGTTTAAAGTATCTATTTTCACTTTCCTCACCTATCTAGTTTAGTATATGTATAGAGGTTTGGGTTTGTGTTTTTTAATTTTGTTAAAATAAAAACCCTAGTAATTTAGGGTTATTTTTTTGTTTGTGGTACTTATTAATTCATCTTCTTTTAAATTCTTTAACTCTCTTTGCATGGCACTTCTATCTATTCCAAGATAGTCAGCTAGATCTGTGTATGTTAAAGGAATGGTAAATGTTTTTGATAGTTTCTTTTTTGACATGATGTCAAAGTATGCTAGTAGTTTTTCTCTAATGGTTCTTTTTGCTAGTATTTCTATTCTTTCGTTATTGGTTACTATTTTTTGGGATAAGATGTTTAGAGTGTTTTCTACTAGAGTACTGTGATATGGACAAGCTTTTTTACATCTTTTTGTTATGTGATAATAGTCAATAAATAGTACTTCTGTTTCTTCGGTTGCTTTTACTGAAAGTTCATCTGTGTTGTAATTTGAAAATATTTCTCCGAATATATCGTTTTCAGTTAGGGTTTCTAGAATGGTTCTGTTTCCATTGTAATCGTTTCTTATCAGTTCTGCTTTTCCTTTTATGATTATACCTATCATACTAGTGTTTCCTAGGTATGTTAGGATGGTTGAATCTTTTTTGAAAGTCCTTGTTTTGGCTTCGAAACATTTTAACATTTTGTTAATATCTTCTTTGTTTATGCTTTGGAATATGGAAATTTTTTTCATAATTTTTTCTCCTTTGTAAAGTAAATTCATTAATTTAATTATATTTTATTTTTGTTGCATTTGCAACAAAAATATTTTGTTTTTTTATGTTAAGATGATGTTGTAAGAATACAAGAGAGGAGTTATGGAAATGAAAGTAATTAAACGTGATGGTCGTGCAGTTGACTATGATAGAGAAAAGATTAGGGTTGCTATTACTAAGGCAAATGAAGATGTTTGTGAAGATGAAAGAGTTAGTAATAGGCAAATTGAAAATATAATAAAATATATTGAAGGGTTAAAGAAAAAGAGGATTTTGGTTGAGGATATTCAAGATATTATTGAAAAGAAACTTATGGATATTAAAAAATTTGATCTTGCTAAAGCTTATATTATTTATCGTTATAATAGGGCACTAGTTAGAAAAAGTAATACTACTGATGAATCTATTCTTAGTTTGATTAAGAATGAAAATAAAGAACTTAATGAAGAAAATTCTAATAAGAATCCTACTGTTGCTTCGACTCAAAGAGATTATATTGCTGGAGAAGTATCTCGTGATTTAACTAAGAGAATACTTTTGCCTGAAAAAATTAGTAAAGCTCATGAGGATGGAATTTTACATTTTCATGATGCAGATTATTTTGTTCAACCTATATTTAATTGTTGTTTAATCAACATTGGTGATATGCTTGATAATGGTACTGTTATGAATGGAAAGATGATTGAAAGTCCTAAGAGTTTTCAAGTTGCTTGTACTGTTATGACTCAAATCATTGCTGCAGTTGCTTCTAATCAATATGGGGGACAAAGTGTTGATGTAAGTCATCTTGGTAAGTATCTTAGAATAAGTCGTGATAAGTTTAAGAAAAAGATTACTTCTAAACATAAGGGTAAGATTTCTAAAGAAGAAATTGATGCTTTAGTGGATGAAAGATTAATAGAAGAACTTTCTGCAGGAGTTCAAACTATTCAATATCAAATTAATACTTTGATGACTACTAATGGACAAACTCCTTTTGTTACTTTGTTTTTAAATCTTAAAGAAGATGATCCTTATATTGAAGAAAATGCATTGATTATTGAAGAAATTTTAAATCAAAGACTTCAAGGTATTAAGAATGAAAAGGGTGTTTATGTAACTCCAGCTTTTCCAAAACTTATTTATGTTCTTGATGAACATAATGCTTTAAAGGGTGGTAAATATGATTATTTAACTCATCTTGCTGTTAAGTGTTCTGCTAAAAGAATGTATCCTGATTATATTTCTGCTAAAAAGATGAGAGAAAATTGTGAAGGAAATGTATTTAGTCCTATGGGTTGTAGAAGTTTTCTTGCTCCTTGGAAAGATGAGAATGGAAATTATAAATTTGAAGGAAGATTTAATCAAGGTGTTGTTAGTATTAACCTTCCACAAATTGGTATTTTAAGTGAAGGAGACGAAGATAAGTTTTTTGAAATTCTTGAGGAAAGACTTGAAATTTGTTATGAAGCTATTATGTGTCGTCATTATGCTCTTCTTGGAACACTTTCTGATACTAGTCCTGTTCATTTTCAATATGGTGCAATTGCTAGACTTAAAAAAGGAGAAAAGATTGATAAACTTTTAAAGGGTGGATATTCTTCTATTTCTCTTGGATATATTGGAATTTATGAGACTACTAAACTTGTTAAGGGTGTTAGTCATACTGATCCAGTTGGGGAAGAGTTTGCTCTTAAGGTTATGAATAAGCTTAGAAGTACTACTGATCGTTGGAAAAAGGAAACTGGTATAGGTTTTGCTTTATATGGAACACCTGCTGAGAGTTTGTGTTATAGATTTGCTCGTATTGATAAGGAAAAATTTGGTACTATTAAAGATATTACTGATAAGGGATATTATACTAATTCTTATCATGTTGATGTTAGAGAAAAGATTGATGCGTTTAGTAAACTTAAGTTTGAAAGTCAGTTTCAAAAAATATCTTCAGGTGGTGCGATTAGTTATGTTGAGATTCCAAATATGAGACATAATTTGAAGGCTTTAGAAGATCTTGTTAAGTTTATTTATGATAATATTCAATATGCTGAATTTAATACTAAGAGTGATTATTGTCATGAGTGCGGGTTTGATGGAGAAATTATAATTAATAAAGATCTTGAATGGGAATGTCCTAATTGTGGAAATAAGGATAAGAATAAGATGAATGTAACTCGTAGAACTTGTGGTTATTTAGGAGAAAATTTCTGGAATGAAGGGAAAACTAAGGAAATAAATTTACGTACTTTACATCTTTAGGAGGTTTTTATGAAATATGCTACTATAAAAAAATATGATGTTGCTAATGGTCCTGGTGTTAGGGTTTCAATATTTGTAAGTGGTTGTAATCATCACTGTAAGGGATGTTTTAATGAAGAAGCTTGGGACTTTAATTATGGTAATCCTTTTACGGAAGAGACTATTGATGAAGTAATTAGTGCAATGGCTCCTGATTATATTAAGGGGCTTTCTCTTCTTGGTGGTGAACCTTTTGAACATGTTAATCAAATTGGACTTTTGGATCTTGTTCGTAAGGTTAAGAGAATTTATCCTGAAAAGGATATTTGGGCTTATTCTGGATTTTTATTTGATAGGGATATTGTTGGTAAGCAATGCGATATTTTTCCTGAGACTAAGGAGCTTTTGTCTTATATAGATGTTTTAGTTGATGGAAAGTTTGATGAATCTTTAAAGAATCCAAATCTTTATTTTAGAGGTTCTTCTAATCAAAGAATTATTGATGTTCAAGAAAGTTTAAAACTTGGGGAAGTTAGTGAAATTGTTTTGGAAAAGGAGAAAGTTTTATGTTAGGTGGAAAAGTTAATATTAAAAAATTAGATGAAAGGGCAGTTATTCCAACTTGTGGTACAAAATTATCTGCTGGTGCTGATTTGTATGCAGTTCTTGATGATGATGTTATTATTGCTCCAGGAGAAACTGTATTTGTTAGAACTGGTCTTGCAATTGAAATCCCTGCAGGTTATGCGGGAATGATTTTTGCAAGGAGTGGTCTTGCTTGTAAGAAAGGTCTTGCTCCTGCAAATAAGGTTGGTGTTGTTGATGCTGATTATCGAGGAGAAGTGATGGTGGCTGTTCATAATCATTCTTTGGAAGATAGAGTTATTGGTCATGGAGAAAGGATTGCACAGCTTGTTATTATGCCTTTTTATAAAGCTGAATTTTGTGAAGTTTCTGAACTTACTGATACTTTTAGAGGAGAAGGTGGGTTTGGCTCAACTGGAGAAAAGTAATGGAAAGTTTAAGTGTTAGAAGACTTAATGTTTCTGATATAGATAAAGTTAAGTTTATTTATAATGAATCATTTGGAAAAAGTGTTTCTTCTATTAATTATAATGGTGAATGTATATATGTTGCTTGTGTTAACGAAGAAATTGCTGGACTTTGTATGGTTAATTATATTGATGATATATTTGTGTCAAATAGAATTGCTTTTATTAATAATGTTTGTGTTAGTAAAAAATATAGAGGTCTTGGAATTGCTCGGTTTATGTTAGAAGAGGTTGAAAAGATTTTAATTAGTGATGGAGTAAATGAAATAATGCTTACTTCTTCTTCTAAAAGAGTTGTTGCTAATAAACTTTATAAAAATTTGGGATTTTCTATTTATGATACTAATGTTTTTAAGAAAAAATTATCTTAGGATAGTTTTTTTTCTTTGGTTTTGATATAATTATAATGAGAGGAGTGAAATAATGAATCCCAGTTTAAAACGGGAAAAATTAATTCTTAATGTTTCTTTTGTTGGAAGTATTTTATTTTTGCTTGCTGAAGTGTTTGTTGCTATTTTAACTGATTCAACTGCTGTTTTTATGGATTGTGTATATGATATTGCGGATCTTATCATGATAGGCCCTTTTTTAGTTTTAATTCCACTTCTTTATAAACCAGTGACTGAGAAGAGACCTTATGGATTTTCTCAAATTGAATCTTTATTTATTATGTTTAAGTCTGGTATTTTGATAGGGGTAACTTGTTTTTTAATTTTTTCTAGTATAAAACTTATTATTGCTGGAGGAAATGAAGTTGATGCTTCAGTTATTGCACTTTTTGAACTTTCGGTATCTTTTACGTGTGTTATTATGTATTTTGTACTTAATAAACTTAGTAAAAAGTATACTTCTCCTTCGGTTAAGGCTGAACTTTATATTTGGAAACTTGATGCTCTTAGTACTTTAGGAGTAGGAGTTGCTTTTTTAATTAAGATTTTACTTGATAAGACTAATTTTTCTTTTATAGGACCTTATGTGGATCCTGGTATTGCTATTGTTTTAGCTGTTCTTTTACTTAAAGAACCTATAGGTTTGTTTGTAGAATCAGTTAAAAATTTAGTTCTTTTTGCTCCGAATGGTGAAACAAGTGCTAAAATAAGAGAAATTTGTGAAAAACATATGAATGAGTATAATTGTTATATTAATTTTTTGGATATAATAAAAACGGGTAGAAAGATTTGGGTTGAAATATATTTTGTTATAGAAAAAGATTTAATTAGCATAGAAAAGCTTAAGTGTTTGCATAAAGAAATTTTGGATGATTTATCTTTGGAATTTGATAGTTTGTATGTTGAACTTATTCCTGATGTTTCTTTGGTTAAACCTGATAATTTAGTTAAAATGAAAGGGGCTAGACGTCCTGATAAGATTAATTATATTGTTAAAAAAGATAGTAAAAAAAGTGCTGATAGACAAGAGAAATTAAAAATAAAAGAAATAAAAAAATCGTAGATTAAATTTTACGATTTTTTTTTGATATATCTATTTCTTTGTTTATATACATTTTTAATATAGTGTTATATGCTTGTGTTACTATAGGAATTTCGTTTTCTTCCATATAGTTTATAATTTCTTTTATTTCTTCTGGTGATACTGGTATTGAGTTATTGTTTTTATCTTTCATACTTATTGTCATTGAAAGTATTTGTTTTATTGGCAATTTAGAAGATTTTGTTATTGGGGACAAGAATGTGCTTAAAACTTTTTTGTCTTCATTTGATAAATCTAGTCTGTTAAACATTTTTTTAAGTTCCATAACGTTTAAATTGGTAATTTTTTGATAATCAATTATAGTAAATTCTTTTTCGTTTTTAATAAATGATTTAATTGTATTTAAAACTTCTAAAATTTCTTTATTTGGTTTTATTTTTCCATTCATTTTTTCATTTAGTAATTCTTTAATTTCTATATATAGAGGATTATTTAATTCTTTTAAATTATTCATTGTATTGTCAATTGTGTTTTCAGGTATATCACTTTTTTTGTATAATTCTGTAATTGTATAAAATTCATTTTCTTTGATTGCTTTTAATAATTTTTGGCCTTTTTCATTTATGCTTTTTAATTTATTTTCATTTTTTTCTTTTTTAATGTTTTCAATTTTGATTGCTTTTTTCTTTTCTGTTTCTTTTATGTAAATATTACTTTTTGTTTGAATGTTATAAATCATTTTTACTATTTCATCTTCAGGTAACCCTTTTATGTTTTTTATATTTTTCCAACTGCTTTTGTTTCCTTTTTTGTAGTTTTGATAATCTTTTATTTGGTTTATTCTTTTTATGTTTGAAATCTCTTCAGGGGTTGTTGCATTTAATATATGAAGTTGAAATTTTGTTGGATCTGTTGTGGTAATACTATTTGATATTATTTTTGAGTATAGTTTTAAATAATTATACTTTGTTACTTTTTCTTTGATTTCTTTTGTAGTTTTGTTAAATCTTTTTGCTATTTCTTCTATTTTGTTTTGCTTCCATTCTGCTTTTATGCAAAAGGTACTTAGATATTCAAGTTGTTCTTTTTCGTTTTCAGTTATATTTTCTTTAAAAATATCTTTTCCTTTTGCTTTTGCTTTTTCTAAATATGTTGCATAGCAATTGTAATATAAGTCTTTAAATAGGTTTAATTGTTCATTGTTTATAACAATGTTTAAAATTTTATAATTGTTTTTATCTGTGTTTTTTGTTAGAAAACATTCTCTATAAAATATTAACTTTTCTACTTCGGTTAGTTTATCAAATTCTTTTGGTGTTGTTGTTAAATTTTCTAAATAGGTTTTTTCAAGATTTTTAATTTTGTTTTCTACTGTTGTGAATTTTTCTTTTTTTTCTTTCATTTGTGTTTCAACAATTGCTTTTATGGTTTCATCTTTTAATAATTCATTTTTATTTCTTGAATAAAAACGCCACATGCTATTTCCATTTTTAAATTTTACATCTTTTGCATAAGTTGGTATTGAATTTGTTTTTATATAATTTTTAAATTCTTCTTTGTGATTTTCGAATTTTTTTGTAAATTTGTTTTCTTTCATTTTTATTTCTCCTTGTTATATAGCTCTATAAATATCTTTGTTTTTATAGGGGTCTTTTTTGTCTATTTTATCTGTGAATAATATTCCATCTAAATGGTCAAGTTCGTGTTGGAATGCTACTGCAAGTTCTTCTCTTCCACGAAATTTTATTTTATTTCCTTCTGTATCGTAGCCTTCGATTGTTATTCTAGCATGTCTAGGTACTATTCCTTCGACTTCGCGATTAACACTTAAACATCCTTCACCTTCGTCTACATATATCATTTCTTCTGATGTTGAAACTATTTTAGGGTTTATTATTACATAATTTTTGAATGTTTCTTTTTTTTCTTGTTCATGCACTACGACAAAATATCTTTTAGGTATTCCAAGTTGAATTGCTGCCATACCCATTCCTGGTCTTAAATCGTATTTTTCTGCTAGTTGTTCTATTTGGCTGTTTGTTAAATATTCTATTATTAAATCTATAGTTTCTTTATCTTTTTTGTCTAATGGAAATGTTACTTCTTTACTTTTTTGTCTTAGTTTTTTATCTTTTTCGTCTAAAATATCTTTGTTTTTTAACATACTCTTCACCTCAAAGCAAGTGTATTATAGCATATTTTTGTCAAAAAGAAAAGACTTAATTTTAAGTCTATTCGTTAGTGTTTAAGTCTTGCAGCTTTGTATTTAACATATTATATTTTTCTGTTATTTTTTCATTTTGTGCTTCTTCTAGTTCATACCAACCGTTTTTGAACATAATTTCATAAGTTCTTCTTCCTAGTGATGATATTTCTTCGCAGATTTGTTTATATTCGTTATAAAGATTTTCATTGCTTGCTTCTGTTTTTGCTATAGTTAGGTTTTTTTCCATTTCTTTTAAACATGATAATAATTCATTAATGTAGTCTTTGTCATTTAGATTGATTCCTTTTGAAACTTCTGTTTTAGGATTTAAAATTTTGTTATTCATTTTGTCCTCCTTGGTTTAGTATATTTAGTACTGTATTCATATTATTGTAGAATGTATTTGATGCTTCTTCGAATATAGTTACTAGTTCTTCATTTTTTAAATTTTTTTGGGCATTAACACTTTTTTTATAAGCGCCATAGTTCCAGTTAAATATGTCGCTTAAATAATCTAAATCTTTACCAGATATAATGTTTGGGACTTCGTTATAATTTTTCATATTTTTTCTCCTTTCTTTGTTAGTGTGGCTTTTTTTAAGTAATTTATAAGAATTATTTTTTTGCGAAAATTTAAATTTTAATATTTACTTGTTTTTGAAAAAGTTTTATAATTTTTTTGTAATACTAAGGGTATTATGAATATTTGAAAGGAGAGAAGTTATGAAAAAAGTAGTTTTTATGGTAGTTGCTTTTTTAAGTGCTTTTTGTTTTAATTTTGGTGTAAATGCTGAAGAGATTACTTATACTGAAGTTGGAACTTTTGATGCTCTTAAAACTGCGACTCAAAATGGTGAAAATGTTAAGCTTACTGCTGATATTACTGTTAGTGATAGTGTTCTTACTATTGATAAGTCTATTGTTATTGATTTAAATGGTTATACCTATTCTGGAAATGAACCTAGTAATATTAATACGGCAATAGTTATTACTGGTGAGGATACTGAGGTTACTATTAATGATAGTAGTCCTTCTAAATCTGGAGTTATTGCAAGTGCTGATTCCGGAACACAACCTCGTGTCATTTCTTTGGAAAGTGGAGCTTCACTTATATTAAATGGTGGTACTATTACAACTGTTGGATCTGCTTCTGTTTATTCTGCTGTTTATATGTCAAGTAATACTTCATTTGTTATGAATGGTGGTTTGGTCGAAATTCCTACTACTAAGGGATTTAGTATGGCAGTAAATGTTAGAACTGCAGGTGCTTCATTTACTATGAATGGGGGAAAAGTTAGTTGTGGTTTTGGTAATGCTATTTCTATAAATAATGGTAGTAGTACTGCTAGAACTAGTATTTTGATTAATGCTGGAGAAGTTTATTCAGCTGGTAGAGCTGCTATTTCAGGTGCTTATGGTTTTTATCAAGATGTTACTATAACAGGAGGAGTAATTAATTCTGATAGTGCTAGTTTAACTCAAGGATCAAATTCTACTTTGGTTATTAGTGGAGGAGAATTTGGTGCTGATGTAACTTTGAATGGTACAACTACTATAACAGGAGGAGTATTTAGTTCTAGTTTTACTCAAAAAGGTACTGCTGAAATAACAGGAGGAACTTTTAAAGGCGATGTTATGTTTACTATGCCTGATAAACTAACTTTAGGAGAAAATGTTACGTTTGAAAATGAACCTGTTTATAATGATGTTAAAATAGGGGGTAATTATTATCTTGATTTAGCTACTGCTGTTAGTAGTGCTAAAGAAAATGCTAAAATAGTGGTTCTTAGAGATACTGAAGTTACTGGTGAAACTTTAGTTATTAATAAGAGTTTAATTATTGATTTGAATGGTCATAAGATTACAAGCTCTATAAATGGTCATTTGATGAGAATTGAAAAAGGTAATGTTGAAATTACTGGTGAAGGAACTATAAGTATTTCTACTGCATTTAAGTCTGCTATTGTTGTAAAGGGCTCTAATAATGTAGAAGATGAGAATTATACTACTGTTACTATTGGTGAAGATGTTACTCTTTCTGGATGGGCTGGTCTTTTTGTTACACCTTATGCTTCTGGAACTGAAAATGTTGCTTACGGAGTAACAATTAATTTAAATGGTACTATAAAGCAAGTGAATGGTTCAGCAAGTTTTGAAGATGGTGGTTATGCTCTTTATATAAATGGTAAAATTAAAGATAAGGTTAATGCTCCAGTATTTAATCTTAGTGATACTGCAGTTATTGAATCTGAAGGATTTGGTATTTATATTGCTGGTTATGGAACATTTAATATTAATGGTGCTTTGATTAGTGGTGCTTCTGCTGGTATAGGTGCTAAATCTGGTATTATTAATTTTAATGATGGTATTATTAAATCTACTGGAGAAGATTTAACTCCAACTATATCTTTTGGTAATGGTATTTATGCAAGTGGTGCTGCTATTCAACTTGAATCTAATGCTGGTTATGCTGGGGATATTGAACTTGTTATAAATGGTGGTAAAGTAATTAGTGAAAAAGGTGTTTTAATTTATGAATACTTAGATTCTGTAGATGGCTCTACTTCTGTTAAGAAAATTGAAATTAATGATGGTGAATTTACTAATCCTGATTCAAAAGCTGTATTCTTAGTTTCAGATAGTTTTAAGAATGCAAATAGTAAGTTTATAAATGCTGGTAAATTCTCAAATGATATTGATAATGAGTTTGTTGCTACTGGGCGCATTGTAGCTCTTGATAATGATTATTATACTGTTTATAATAATATTGATTCTTCTATAGTTGGTGGTAAAATAACTATTAGTGATAAAGCTTATGTTGGAGATACTGTTAAAATTAGTGATATTACTCCAAATGCGTATTATGAGTTTTCTAGTATTAAGATTTTTGATTTAGAAGGAAATGATGTTACTGCTTCAGTTTCATATAATAGTTCTGATAATACATTTAAAATGCCAAATTATCCTGTTAAAGTTGTAGCTAATTTCGAAAAAATTAATTATTCTATTAAAGGTAATGTTGTCGGAGGTAATATATCTTTAGTAGATAAAGCAAATTATGGTGATATTGTTTCTATAAAACCTGTTGCCAACAAATATTATATTTTAAAATCAATTCAAATATTAGATGCTGATACAAATAAAGATATAACTAGTACAGTTAGTTTAAATAAAAGTAAATATACTTTTGTAATGCCTGGTAAGAATGTCATTGTTAATGTTAAATTTGTGAAACTGACAGGTCCTGTTAGTAGTGCTACTACTAAATTATATGGATATGATGATGTAGTATTTTCTTGGAGTAAGGTAAGTGGTGCAGATGGATACTTGGTTTATTATAAGAAATCTACTTCTAGTAGTTATACACTTCTTGCTAATACAAAAAGTCTTTCTGTAAAACGTGCTAATCTTACTGATGGAGCAAAATATTATTTCAAAGTTGTTCCTTATGTTATAGATATTAATGGTAAGAAAAGAGTTAACTATTATAAAGTTTCTAGTATTTATACTCTTCAAAAAGTTAAAGTTCCTACTGTTACAAAGTATTCTTCTAAGTATGTAAAAGTTAGATGGGATAATATTCCTGGAGAGTCTGGATATCAAATATCTAAATCTATTTATCGTAATGGTACCAATATAGTTGGTTCTGTTAGTTATAAGACTAATTATATTAAATTAAAAGCTACTAAGGGTAAAAAGTATTATTATAAGGTTCGTGCTTATAAAATAGTTGATGGTAAAAAGATTTATGGACCTTGGTCTTATGTTAGATCATTTATATTAAGATAATTTAATTAAAATTAAAAAAAATCAAGGGAAGACTATTTGTGATTGTCTAACCCCTTGATTTTATTATGTTATATTGACTCTATTTTGGATTTTATTAAACCCAGTTTCTTGCGCCAATTATGATTATAAGTAGAATAAATAATACTAGGATTATGGCATAACCGTTTGAATATCCTCCACCATAGTAGCCACCATAGTTGCCATAGCATGTTGGTTGACATCCACAACCTTGGCCATAACCATAAGAATTTCCGTAATAATACATAAACATCCTCCTTTTTGTTATCTAATATAGTTTATTATAAGTAGTCAGTTTTTGACATTATAAAAAACTATTTTATTTAAAATTTAGTTGATTTATGATATAATTTTTTAGAGGTAATGATATGCTAAGGATATTAAAAAGAATAGATAAACCACTTTTAATTATTTCAATTATTTTATTTGCTATAGGACTTGTAACTGTTTATTCAGCTTCTAATGTTACAGCTTATATGCTTAATGATGCTGATCCTAGTAGATATTTTTTGAAAGAGTTAGTTTTTTTGATGGGTGGACTTGTTGTTTGTTTGGTTTTTATTATGATTCCAACTAGGAAATATTCTGTTTTTTCTTGGTTTGCAACTTTTGTTATATCGGGTGTTATTGTTTTACTTGCTTTGCTTGGACAAGTTGTAAATGGCATGAGTGGTTGGATTAATTATAATGGTCTTGGAATACAGCCTAGTGAGTTTGCTAAGATTGCTATTATTCCTCTTATTGCTACTTATTATGAACGAAACATAAAATATAGCGATAATTTTAAGAGAATGATGATTCCTATGTTAGTTGCTATGATTGTTGCAGGTACTATTGTTTTTCAAGGTGATTTGGGTACTGCGATTATATTTACTGGACTTTGTATTTTGATGTTTTTCTTTTCTCCAGTTTCTAAAAGAATTAAATTAAAGATTTTTGGTATTGGTCTTGTTTTTGCTATGGGTCTTGCTATTTTTGTTATTACTTGTGGTGATAAAATAATTCCAGAAGATAAAATGGAGAGATTTAATTTTGATAATCCTTGTAGTAGATATATTACAACTGGTAATCAGCTTTGTAATGGTTATATTGCTATTAATGGGGGAGGACTTACTGGTAAAGGATTGGGTAATAGTACTCAAAAATATTTATATTTACCAGAAGCTCATACTGATTTTGTGTTTGCTATATATGTTGAAGAAACAGGTATTGCTGGAGCTATTTTACTTTTTGCTTTATATTTTGTTTTGCTTGTTAGAATAATTGTTATTGGAAAAAGATCTTCTAGTTTTTCTGGTAGGCTTATCTGTTATGGTGTTTGTTTTTATATTTTTATGCACATAATAGTTAATTTAACGGGAGTTTTAGGAATTCTTCCTATGACAGGTGTTCCTCTTCCGTTTATGAGTTATGGTGGTAGTATTTGTTGGTGCATTTTAATTGCCCTTGCTATGGTTCAAAGAGTTAGTTATGAAAATGAAAAAAAATTAAAAAAATCTTAGGTGTTTTGCCTTCTACTTTGTAATAGTATAGTAGGAGGTTTTTTTATGGAAAAGTTTTTAGATATTTATAATAAGTATCGTGATTATGTTTTATTTGTTTTATTATTTATTATTTTTATGGGAGTTCAAGCTTTTATTTTTTGGTATTTTTCTAATGATATGAATAATTTAAAAAGTACTTTACAAGATAAGAAGATTGAAGAAAAAGACGAAAGTAGTAAAAGCGTTCAATTTGTTGTTGATATCAAAGGAGAGGTTAAGAAACCTGGGGTTTATATTTTAGATGAAGGTAAAAGAGTTATTGATGTAGTTAAAAAAGCTGGAGGTTTTACTGTTTATGCTGATACTTCTGCGAATAATCTTAGTAAAAAGATAACTGATGAAATGGTAATAATTATTTATAGTGAAAATGAAATTGCTGATTATTTAGCTACTAAGGAAAAAGAGAAAAAACTTGAAGAAAAATGTAATACTGATATTATTGTTAATAATTCTTGTATAGAAAGTTCTTCTGATACTGAAAATGATAGTGATTCTATAGAAAATAATGATAAAACTGATGAAGAGGCTAGTTCTAGTAATAGTGATAAGAACAAGCAAGTTTCTTTAAATAGTGCTTCTAAGGAAGAACTTATGACTTTGTCTGGGATTGGTGAGAGTAAAGCAGATGCAATAATTGAATATCGAAAAAAGAAAAAGTTTGAGTCTATCGAGGAAATAAAGGAAGTTTCTGGAATAGGGGATGCGCTTTTTGAAAAGATTAAAGATAATATTACAATATAAGTTTATTTATCTTTTTCTTTTTTTTATATCTCTTATTACTTATTTTGTTTCAAGTAATTTGGAACATGTTAGTTGTTACTCTTTCTTTAAAGATGAAAAGTTTATTATTACTAATATTATAATTAAAGATTATGGTATTCGTCTTGATTTAAAGGGAAAAGAAAAGGTAATAGGGTATTTGTATTATGATGATGATAAAATAGATGAATTTGTTAGTGCTTTTGAACTTGGTGATGAAGTTTTAGTATCTGGAGATATTTCTGATATTAATAATAATACTGTTCCTGATACGTTTAATTATAAGAAGTATCTTTATAGTAATAAAATTTATAATGTTATAGAAATTACTGATATTTCTAAGATAAATGATAATGAAAATATTTTTTATTTGATAAAAAATAAACTTCTTGATAGGGGAGAGAGGCTTGATAAATCTTTTCCTTATATAAGTAGTTTAGTTTTTGGAAATAATAATTATTTAGATGAGGATGTTCTTGTTTCTTATAGAGAAAATGGTATTAGTCATTTATTTGCTATTTCTGGTCTTCATATTTCAGTTTTTATTATGATTATTTCAGTTTTTTTAGATAAGATTCGTGTTAATAATATTATAAAAAGTTTTATTTTGATACTTTTTCTTTTGTTTTATATGTTTTTGACTAATTTTTCGATGTCTGTTTTACGAGCGGGGATATTTACTATTTTGTTAATTATTAATAAAATATTTAAACTTGAAATTCCGAGTGTTAATTTGCTTTTGCTAGCTTTTGTTATTATTGTTTTTAATAATCCACTTAATTTAAATAATGTTGGGTTTCAATATTCTTTTTTGGTTACACTTTTTTTGATTATATTTTCTGATTTATTTAATGGAAAAGGAAAAATCTATTCTCTTTTTATGGTTTCATTTATGGCTTTTTTGGTTTCTTATCCGATAACTGTTAATAATTTTAATCAGGTTAATTTTTTGTCAGTGATTTATAATATGTTTTTTGTTCCTTATGTTTCTTTTCTTTTACTTCCTTTTACTTTGCTTTGTTATATCTTTCCTTGTCTAGATAGCTTTTTGTATTTTTTTATTCAAAAACTTGAGTCTGTTTCACATTTTTTAAACTCTATTTCTATTTTTAAAGTTAGTATGTGTAAAATGAATGTGTTAATGATTGTGTCTTATTTTGCTATAATTTGTCAGCTGTTTTTTAAGTGGTCTAAATGTAAGATTAAATATTTATTTTTGCTAGTTTTATTTTTTGTTTTACATTATTTTATGCCTTTTAAAAATAATGATTATGTAATGTTTTTTGATGTTGGGCAAGGTGATAGTGCCCTTGTTAGTGTAAATAAAAAGATAACTCTTATTGATACTGGAGGACTTGTCATGTATAGTGACAAGGAGTATACATATAAATTGTCGAAAAATAGGATTCTTCCATATTTAAAAGCAAATGGAATTAGAAAAATAGATAATTTGGTTTTGACTCATGGAGATGCTGATCATATGAAAGAGGCTTATTATTTAGTAGATAATTTTAAGG
>CAYVXN010000005.1:0-21522 GCA_964455135.1 uncultured Mycoplasma sp. | reverse complement strand
TTTTTTTAATAAGCACAACAAAAAAATAAATATTAATTTTATATTTTCCCATACTAATTATGGTGATAATATGATAGAAGATTTACTTCATATAAGTTTAAGAGCATTAATTTCATTAGTAACATTATTTTTAGTAACAAAAATGATAGGAAAAAAACAAGTTTCTCAGCTAAGTCTATTTGACTATGTAATAGGAATATCTATTGGAAATTTTGCAGCAGAAATGACTATCAATTTAGAATCACACATTTTACATGGTACAATTGCAGTCTTAGTATTTGGTTTGCTTGCATATTTTATTTCAATAGCGACAATGAAAAGCATAAAATTACGTAGGTTTTTCGCTGGAGTTCCGACAATTATTATTAAAGATGGCCTTTTAATTGAAAAAAGTTTAAAAAAAGTGAAATTTGATGTAAACGATTTTTTAGAACAATGTAGGGAACAAGGATATTTTGATATATCAGAAATAGCATATGCAATAATGGAAGCAAGTGGTAAAGTAAGTATACTTCCTAAAAATGAATATAAAACAGTTATAAATAAAGATATGGATATTAAAAAAACAAAAGCCTCTTTACTTGCTAATGTAATAATAGATGGGAAAATTATGCATAAAAACTTGCACATCATAGGAAAAAACGAAGAATGGATATCTAAAAAATTAAAAGAAAAAGGAAAGAAACAAGAAGACATATTACTAGCAACATTAGACAATCAAGAAAAATTATTAATTTATGAAAAGTCAGATAGTGAAGCAACAGGAATCCTTGAGTGAACTTGAAAAAGTATTTTGTTTATGGTATGATTAGTAAGAGGTAATCATATGAAAATAAAATACTTTTTATTATTATTTATTACATTATTTTTGCTTAGTGGATGCAGTATCGATCCTTATCAAAATCCTAAATATGGAGAAATGACTATAGATGCTTGGTTTAAAAGTAAGTATTTGGGAGAAACTAGAAAAAGTATAGAAAACATTGATGAGATAATATCAAAACAATGTACATTTATTGAAAGTAAAGGTAAAAAGTATGTATTTTCATGTGAAATAATTTATAAAGAAAAAGGCGAAACAGTAATTCCTCTTTCAAAAAATAGTACAATGAATGTTTACGCAGTATTTATTAAAGAAAAAGGAAATAAATATGATTACAAAGTTTATAACTCGTCTAGCAAAGAAAAAGTTTGGGAACAAGATGAATACTTAAATTACTAAAGGAGGATTTTATGAATAAAAAAACATGGAACTATATACTTGGAATATTACTAATTTTATTTGGAATAATATTTGTTATAAGTCCAAAAGGAACATTTGAAACAATTGTTTTAGCAGGAGGAATAATTTTAATTACATATGCCATAGTTGGAATTATAATAGCAATTAAAAGTACAAATCCCTATGCTTCGTATTCAATTGGTAGCTCTATCCTTGCCTTAATCTTTGGTATAGTTTTAGCAACTAATACAGAAGGAGCAATAAAACTAATTCCTATACTTTTAGGAATTTGGCTTTTCATAACAGGTTTATCAACTCTTATATTTACCCTTAAAATTACTAAAGATAAAAAAAATTTGATTAGCCCAATCACAAAAATAGTATTAGGACTCTTATCTTTTACACTTCCTATAGTACCAGTAGTAGCAACAGGAATATTTATAGGGATAGTACTTATTTTGGCAGGAACAACAACTATCACAAATAACAAAACAGAAGAAATTGTATATAAAGTAAAAGTGAAAAAATAAAAAGGAGAAATCAACAAATGAACAATAAAAATAATGTAAAAGCTTTTACAATAATTGAACTACTTGGAGTAATCGTGATACTTGGAGCACTTGCAACTATAATTATGCCTTCGGTATCTAAATATATTAATGCTGGAAAAACAGAATATGATAAATCTTTAGCAGAAGAATTGTTACTAGCAGGGAAAAACTATTATTCAGAAAATAGAATAAATCTTCCTAAAACATCAGGAGAAATAAGTTATATAACTGCAAAAGAAATGTTATCACTAAACTTAATAAGCCAAGAAAATATTAATTCAAAAAACCAAGATTGTTCAGATAGTTATGTTATAGTTAAAAAAATAGATAATGATTACAAATACACAAGTTGTATGGTCTGCGACGGAGAACTCTATAACAATGAAACCAAAGATTGTGAAACATAAAGTATCATCTATTTAAATTCTTAAATAAAAAAAGTACAAATTAAAAATAAACTAATAATAAATTTATAAAAATCTAAAAAGATGCTTTTCAACATCTTTTCTTTATGATAAAATGTTTTTGGTGATATAAGTGGAATACAAATTAACATCGCTTGATGAGCGAGAAACAGTTGAAATAGCAGAAAATTTAGAAAGTGAAAAATTTCCAAATATGGTAATATGTTTAAAAGGAGATTTAGGAAGTGGAAAAACAGTTTTTACAAAAGGTTTTGCAAATGCCTTAGGAATTACTGACACAATTACTTCACCAACTTTTAATATTGTAAAAGAATATTATAGTGGTGAAATGCCTCTTTTTCATATGGATGTTTATAGAATAGATGAAGCTAATGTTCAAATAGATTTTGGGGAATATTTTGTTAAAAAAGGTGTATCTATAATAGAATGGTCTGATCTAATTAAAGATGAATTACCTAGTGAAAGAATTGAAATATCTTTCAAAATAATTGGAGAAAATAAAAGATTATTAATTATAAAACCTTTTGGTAAAAAATATGAAGACTTATGTGAGGCTGTATTATGATAAGTCTTTTTTTAAATACTTCATCAAATTACTTAAGTTTATGTCTTTATAAAGATAATAATATTTTAACAAGTATTCATAAACAATTAGATAGAGATCTATCAAAAGAAACTCTTTATCTAATAGAAACAATTCTAAAATCAGAAAAAATAACTCCAAAAGAAATAGATGAAATAATTTGTGTTAGAGGACCAGGATCTTTCACAGGACTTCGAGTAGGAGTAACAATTGCTAAAACAATGGCTTACTTTTTAAACAAAAAACTCTATAGCATATCAACTCTTGAAGTAATGGCCTTGTCTTTAAATGCAAATATTAAAGTACCAATCATTGATGCAAGAAGAGGTTTTGTATATGGAGCTATCTATGATAAAGATAATAACATTTTATTAAATGAAAGACATATAGCATTAGAAGAATTAAAAAAGATAGTAAATAGTTATAATGAAGACAAAACTTTTATATCAAATGATATCTTTGAGTTTGAAACATCAGAATTTAAACCAAATTTTGAAAAAATAATAACAAGTAAGTTTAAAAAAGAAGAAGATCCTATGTCATTTATACCAACTTACTTAAAAAAAACAGAAGCAGAGGAAAAATTAAATGATTGTAAAATTTAATATTAATAGTTTTGATTCATTAAACAGTTCACTACTAAAAAAAGAAGAAGTATTAAAAGAATTAAACAGTAATCCATTTGCCAATTTTTTATGTTATATAAAAGATAGTATAGTAATAGGATACATATATTACAGCATAATCTACGACAGAATAGAAATAAACAATATTGAGGTAGAAGAAAAACATAGGAATAAAAAAATAGCAACAGAACTATTAAAAGAATTAATTAAAGAAAATAAAGACATAACCCTAGAAGTAAATATAAAAAATAGTATAGCTATAAAACTATATAAAAATTTCGGATTTGAAGAAAAAGCAATTCGCAAAGGATATTACAATGGAATAGATGGAATTTTAATGGAACGAAAAACACATTAAAAGAGGTGAAAGGTAATTATGGAAAATACATATATATTAGGAATAGAAACTAGTTGTGACGAGACATCTTGTTCGATAGTGAAAAACGGAAATGAAGAAATAAATACTGTTGTTTTAAGTCAAATAGATATTCATACTTTATATGGCGGAGTAGTGCCAGAAATTGCTAGTCGCAACCACATAAAAGATATTGTTTTTGTAATAGATAAATGTCTAAAAGACTCTAAACTAACTATGGATGATATTTCTGCCATAGCAGTAACACATGGCCCAGGTCTTGTAGGATCATTGCTTGTAGGACTTGAATCTGCAAAAACACTATCTTATATTTACAATAAACCTTTAGTACCTGTTCATCACATTAGAAGTCATATTTATGCCAACAACATAGAAAATAAAATGGAATTTCCACTGATGGCTCTTATCATAAGTGGAGGGCACACTAATCTCTTATACATGAAAAATCATTTTGATTATGAAATAATTGGTCAAACTCTAGATGATGCAGTAGGAGAGTGCTATGACAAAGTAGGAAGAGTAATAAACGTTTCCTATCCAGGAGGGCCTGAAATAGATAAATTAGCACATCTTGGAAAACCATCATACAATCTTCCAATTCCTTTAAACGATGATAGTTTTAATTTTAGTTTTAGTGGCCTAAAAAGTGCTGTAATAAATTTAGTTCATAATTTAAATCAAAAAAACATTGAATTAAATAAAGAGGATTTAGCATGTTCGTTTCAAAACGTAGTAATTGAAACTTTAACAACAAAAACAATAAGAGCCATGAAAAAATACAAAATAAAAAACCTAATATTAGCCGGAGGAGTAGCAGCAAATAAAGGAATACGAGAAAAATTTGAAGAGTTAGCTAAAGAAAATGATTTTAAGTTTTCTTATCCAAGTCTAAAATATTGTACAGATAATGCAACTATGGTAGCAACCGCAGGATATTTTCTGTACAAAGAGGGAAAAATAGCAAAAGATCTTCAAATAAATGCAAATTCTGGAGCAAAATTTGAATAATTTATAACTATAAATTAAAAAAAAGCAAAAAAATTAAAAAATCACTTGCCAAAATGAAAAATATATAGTAATATTTATATTGCTTGATGAGAAAAAAAGTGAGCAAATGAATGGGCTTGTAGCTCAGTTGGTTAGAGCGCACGCCTGATAAGCGTGAGGTCGATGGTTCAAGTCCATTCAGGCCCACCATTTATGCCTCAATAGCTCAGTCGGTTAGAGCACTTGACTGTTAATCAAGGGGTCCTAGGTTCGAGTCCTAGTTGAGGCGCCATTTTTTATTGGCCTGTTGGTGAAGCGGTTGAACACACTGCCCTTTCACGGCAGCATTCACGGGTTCAAATCCCGTACAGGTCACCAATAAAAAAAGATAATCCAGTTAAGGATTTTTTTTTGTCAAAGAACAATTTACAAAAACTAAAAAACATGTCATAATATATAGCATGTTTTTATTAAATGTTTAAAAACAAAATTTTTAAACACTCAAGGGGGAAAATATATGAAAAACACACTAGAAAAATCAAATACCATAGATAAACTATATATGGAATGGGTAGAATGGTTTTGTGAAAAAAATTCAAGTTTCAGTAGTGATTTATATAAGTATAATTATGAAGGAGTTAGTAAAATAACCATAGAAAATGTAGCTAAATTAGAAACATTTTTTAGAAAAATTGAAAGTTATGCAGAAAAAAATGACATAAATCCAGATATGGTAGTAGGAGATTTTATAGCAACTAAAAGTTATTATTTAAAATATAAAGATATAACTTACGTAATAGGATATATATGCGATTATAATACAGTTTTTTATTGTTCGACAGCATTATCTAAAATAAAACCAGAAAAAACTATTAAATACGAAGATTTTGAAAAGTTTTTAAACACACAAAAAGTGGTAGAAATAAATAAAACTGAAAACACAAAAACAAAAAGAAGATTTAGAAAAAAAATAAAATAAAATAATATAATAGAATTGACAAAGGTGGTGACAATATGAATAAAATATCAAATTTAAAAATATTTGAAACAACTATATATGATAGACCTATGGAGTTTAAAAGTTTTTTCATTGATTATAATAATGAATTTAAGACCAAAAATTATGATGAAAAAGCAAAAGAAATTAAACGTCTAAAAAAAGAGTTTTTAAAAAACAGAATTACCATGTGTGAAAAATATGGTTTTGATGGAAGCAAAATTATCATACCAAATGACAAATTTAGCAAAGAAACAGGATCCTATTTTCTAGCAGATGAAAAAATTTATTCTGAAAAAAAAGATTTAATATATGTAAAGAAATCAAAAAATATTGTACTTCTAAAAAGCGATAATCCAGGTATCGTAATAGGATATCCAGTAGCAGATGATCCTGTCGTAATAATTGAAGACAAGGACAATCAAATAAGTGCACTTGCCCATTGTGACTTGGATAAGATAAGTAAAAAAGTTCCAGTTTATATGATAAAGGCACTAAAACAAGAAGCAAACTCAAATGTTAAAAATCTAAAAGTATATATTAGTTCTAATCTAAAAGAAAAAAATAATAAATATTATGTTAAACCAAAACCAATCAAAGAAAATCCAAAAGTATGGAAAGATAGTGTACATAAATATGATAAAAACGATAAAAATAATATAAAATCTATTATACAAGATTTATTAACATACAGAATTAATCAAGAACATGCCATATATAATATGCTAGTAAAAGAAGGAATAGATCCTACAAACATAACTATAAGTGATAGAAATACATATGAAGATAGTAGATTATATTCTGCAAGAAAAACTCAAGACTATCATGAACCAAATTTACAAGGAAAATTTTTAGTAGGAGCTTATTACGAAGGAACTTTTCCAAATTATAAAGAAGAAAAAGGAAGAACAAGAACTTTATAAAAAGTTTAAATCTACATAAAAAGTGTAGATTTTTTAATATTTAAAACCAAAATAATTAAACTTATCTTCTTGCCAACTGTACTCAATAATGATACAATTATTAATGAAAAAAAGAGGTGATATTTTGGACAATACAATGGTATTTAAAGTAGATGAACTAGAAAACTATATGATTACAGAAACTTTATCTCATGTAAATAATGCCTTAAATGAAAAAGGTTATAATGGAATTAATCAAATTGTGGGTTACTTAATGAGTGGAGATCTAGGATATATATCAAGTTATAAAGATTCTAGAAAAAAAATTGGTAGACTTGAAAGAGAAAAAATAATTGAAGCACTTCTAAAATACTACTTAAAGGATGTAAAATGAAATACTTAGGACTAGATTTAGGAAAAAAGACTTTAGGTCTTGCAATTTCAGATAGGACAGGATTAATTGCATCATTTTATAAAAGCTTAAGATATGATGATGAAGACAAACTAATCGAAGAAATTTTAAGCATTATAGAAAAAGAAAAAATAGAAGCATTAGTTCTAGGACTACCAAAAAATATGGATAATTCCAAAGGTTTTAGAGTAGAGGAAACACTTGAGTTTAAACAAAAATTAGAAAAAAAATCAAACAAAAAAGTTATATTACAAGATGAAAGATTATCAACACGTATGGCTGAAACTGTTTTAATAGAGGCAGATTTATCAAGAAAAAAAAGAAAAAAAGTAATTGATGGAGTATCTGCAGTAGTAATACTACAAGCATATTTAGATAGAAAGGAAAAATAATATGAGTGAAGAAGAAAAGAAAATGATTGATGAAAAATTAAAAAATAATGAGCAAGAATTAAGAGATGATATGTTCATAGGTTTTAACGAAAAAGGAGAAGAAAAAGTTTTTTATAAGCTTTTAGAATTTGACTCAGATGAAACAGGAAAACATTACTTAGCATATACAGATAATGAAACAGATGAAAATGGGAACCTAAAAGCTTATGGATCAATAGTAACTGGAGACGGAAATTATATGAAACTAGAAGCAATAACTACTGAAAAAGAATGGAAAGTAATTGAAACAGCTCTTAGAGTTCTTCAAGAAGAAATAAAAGGAAATGATAATGGAGAAAATCAAGAATAAATATAAAAAAAGAAATATCATTTTAACTATTTTATTAGTGATAAATATAGCCATAATATGTCTATTTGTTTATTGTGCTAGCCCAGTATCTAAAAATAGCAAAGACGTGGAATTTATTGTTTCAAGTGGCGATTCACTAACAACAATAGGAAGTAATCTCAAAAAACAAGGACTTATAAAAAATGATAAAGTCTTTCTTGCATATGTAGTACTTAAAAATTCAAAAGAAATTTATGCTGCAAAATATACTTTAAACCAAAACATGACACTCGGAGAAATTGTATCTACATTGAAAAAAGGTGGAAAATCAAAAAATGAAATTACAATAACTTTCAAAGAAGGACTTAACATAAGACAAATTGCAAAAGTAATTGCTAAAGAAACAGATAATTCTTATGAGGATGTATTAAATCTTGCAAATGATGAAGTCTATGTAAATGAACTTATTAAAAAATATTGGTTCATAACAAAAGATGTTAAAAATAAAGAAATTTACTACTCACTAGAAGGATATCTATTTCCAGACTCTTACAATTTTTCTTCTAAAAAAGTTTCAGTAGAAGAAATATTTAATGAAATGATAGAACATATGAATAAAAAACTTAGTAAATACCAAAAAGACATAGAAAAAAGTAAATACTCTGTTAATCAAATATTAACGATGGCTTCAATAATAGAACTAGAAGGAATAAATGAAAAATCTAGAAAAGATATTGCTGGAGTATTTTATAACAGACTTAATGCAAAAATGAGTTTAGGTAGTGATGTAACTACTTACTATGGAGCAAAAAAAGAAATGACTAGTGATCTTACCCAAAGTGAAATTAATGCAAGCAATGGATATAATACCAGAGCATCTGGCATGGAAGGAAAACTTCCAGTTGGCCCAATATGTAATAGTTCGCTTAGCTCAATAACATCAGCATTAAATCCAAATAAACATGACTATTATTATTTTGTAGCAGATAAAAATGGGGAAGTATACTTAACAAAAGATTACGAAACACATAATAAAGTAATCATAGACTTAAAAGACAAGGGATTGTGGTTTGAATGGTAAAAAACGTAAATAATGTTTATAGTAATATTAGAGAAATAAAAAGAGAAGCTTTAGAAGAAAATATACCCATCATGCAAGATGAAACAATGGATTTCATAACAGATTACATAGAGAAAAAAAACATAAAAAAAATCTTAGAAATAGGGACCGCAGTAGGGTACTCATCAATCATGATGGCACTATCTTCTCCAAACGTCACAGTAGTAACTATAGAAAAAGATAAAGATAGATATATTAAAGCTTTAAAAAACGTCAAAAAAATGGGACTTGAAGATAGAATTACTCTAATATTTAATGATGCTTTAGAAGTAAAACTAAAAGAAAAATTTGATCTTATTATAATAGATGCTGCTAAAAGCAAAAACTTAGACTTTTTCTCACACTTTGAAAACAATTTAGAAATAAATGGTTCAATCATTACAGATAATTTAAGTTTCCATGGTTACGTACAAAAAGATTTAAAAGAAATATCAAGTAGAAACATCAGAGGATTAGTAAAAAAAATAAGATCCTATATTGAATTTCTAGAAAACAACATAAAATATAAAACAAAATTCTACGAACTAGGAGATGGAATATCTGTTACTGAAAGAAGGCTGTGATAAAATGAAAATAATATATAAAACAAACAAAAACTATAGGAATGCTAAAAGCTTCCTTTTTGGTTTAAAAGGATTATCAACATATGAAAATGAAATAACTTTAGAAGAAGTAAAAAACTTAAAAGACAAAGAACTATTCCTAGCAATAGATAAAAATATATTTGATAGTGATTTAGAATATTTAGAAAACAGTTTAAAAATAATAGACAACTTTAATATAAAAGGTATTTTATTTTACGATCTAGCAGTCCTAAACATAGCTAAAAAATATAATATAAAAACACCACTTATCTGGAACCAAAACTTTCTAGTAGCAAATTACAAAACATGTAATTTTTATCAAAAAGAAGGTGTAAAAGGAGCAGTTATATCTTCAGAAATAACAATAGAAGAAATAGAAGAAATAGCAAAAAATACAAAACTAGATCTTTTTGTAAATATTTTTGGATACAGTTTAATGGCAATATCTAAAAGAAATCTAATAACAAACTATTTTAAGTATTTAGGACTAGAAAATAATAAACAAATAAATTACATGATCCAAAAAGATGAAAAATACCCAGTTATAGAAAGTAAAATAGGTACAAAGTTTTACACAAAAGATATTTTAAATGGTATCAAATACATAAATAGATTAAAAAAGTCAAATATCAAATACATAATTTTAGATGATAATCTAATAGATGAGAATATCTTTAAGGAAATAGCAGAAATCTATGAAGAAACAGTAAAAAAAGACTTTACAGATAAACAGTTACTTGAAAAAGAAAACAAAATAAAAAAATTACTTTCAAATACAAATACATTATTTTTAGATAAAAAAACAATATATAAGGTGAAAAGAAAATGATAGAGTTATTAGCGCCCGCGGGAGATTTAGAAAAATTAAAAATAGCATATCTTTATGGAGCAGATGCTTGCTATATTGGAGGACAAAATTACAGTTTAAGAGCAAATGCTAACAATTTCTCATTAGAAGAAATATCCACCGCAGTAAAATATGCCCATAAATTAAATAAAAAACTTTACGTAACAGTAAATATTATATTCCATAACGAAAATATTGAAGGTCTTAAAACTTATTTAAAAACTCTTGCGTCCTTCAAAGTAGATGCTGTTATAGTAAGTGATCCCCTTGTAATAGACTTAATAAAAGAAGAAAATATTGATTTAAAAGTTCATGTAAGTACACAAAATTCGACTACTAATAAAGAAAGTGTAAAATATTGGTTAAATCATGGAGTAGAAAGAGTAGTTTTAGCAAGAGAAGTACCAAAAAAAGATATAAAAGAAATAATCAAAGAAACAAATGCTGAAATAGAGGTATTCCTACATGGTGCAATGTGTACATGTTATTCAGGAAGATGTGTTTTATCAAATTATTTCACAAACAGAGATTCAAATCGTGGAGGATGTGCCCAAGTATGTAGATTTGTATTTGATTTAGATGAAAAAAGAAAAACAAATTATTCCATTGCTACAAAAGATTTAAATTTAAGTAAACATATTCCAGAACTTATAGAAATGGGAGTAAAGTCCTTGAAAATAGAAGGAAGAATGAGAAGCAGTTACTACGTAGCAACAGTTATTAGTTGTTATCGAAAACTAATAGATGCATATTATAATAATAGCTTTAGTGATAGTCTTCTAGAAAAAACAAGTAAAATTTTAAATAGAGTAGCAAATAGAGAATCAACTTCTCAGTATTTTAAAGGCTATGTAAATGAAAATGATCAATATTATGCAGAAAGAGAAGAAGTATCAAATCAAGATTTTCTAGCATTAGTAACAGGGTATGATCAAAAAAATAAAATCTTAATTCTAGAACAAAGAAATTATTTTAAACCAGGGGACAAAGTAACAATATTTACTCCTGATGGAGAAGAGTGCGATTTAGTAGTAGAAGAAATATATGATGAAGAAATGAATAAACTTACTTGTGCAAGGCATCCTAAACAACAAATAAAAATAAAATCAGAAAAACAGTTTCCTATTAATTCAATGATGAGAGTTAATTTTAAGTGAAAAAACTTGACAAAAACCAAAAAAAATAGTATCCTTTATGTTAGTTTAAATTTGTGAGGTGATAAACATGTCTGAAAGGAAAAAAGTATTTTTAACTCAAGAAGGATATGATGAAATAAAAGAAGAATTAAATTATTTAATAACAGAAAAAAGACCAGAAAATATAATTGCTATAAAAGAAGCAAGAGCACTAGGAGATCTATCTGAAAATGCTGATTATGACGCAGCTAGAAATGAACAAGCAGAAATAGAAGCAAGAATCAAAAAATTAGAAGCAATTATAGAAAATGTTGAAATAATAGAAGAAGTATCTACTGATGCAGTAGGACTTGGTAACACAGTAAAAATAGCATATGTTGATGATGAAGATGATTTAGATGAATATAAAATAGTTGGGAGCCAAGAAGCTGATCCATTTGAAAGTAAAATTTCTAATGAATCACCAATTGCCAAAGCTCTAATGGGACATAAAGTCGGAGATATTGTTTCCGTAGAAAGTCCAAATGGAAATTACGAAGTAAAAATAGTTGAAATAGGTTAAGAACTAGAAATAGTTCTTTTTCTTAAAAAAGTATTATTTGTAGCAAAAGAAGGTGAAAAATATGGAAGAATTTGATAAAAAAGATATTATAACAATGAAATTACTTCATTACTTTATAACAAATCAAAATTATAATCCAGTAGTTTTGCATGGTGCAAAAAATGAAATATGGCTAGAAAATATGAATAGTGAGTATAAAATAATAAGAATAGTTTCTGGTTATATTCATAACAATGAACAACTTGATTTTGATACATTTAAAACAAGAAAAATAGTAAAAAATATCAAAAGAAAAACATTCAACTTAACTATGCCTGTTTTAAGTATTTTTGTAGATCTTGGAGACAATGTAAACTTAAAAGAAGAAAAAGATATAGACTTTGTTTCAATTAAAAATGAAAAAGATGTAAAAAAATATGATTTTCTATATAAATGTTTTCCAGATATAGATAAAAAACTTAAATTTACAGAGAAAGGAATGAATTTGTTTTTGAAAATAACAGATGATATAAATAAAAAGAATATGGAAGAAGCAAAAAGAGTAGAGGAACTTTTTAAACCAAAAAAACCAATAATTACATATGTATTAATTGCTATAAATGTGATAATTTTCTTGCTAGGAATGATATTAAATTTAAGTGATACTTTTATAAACTTATTTGCTAATTATGGACCTTTAGTAACAGAAGGACAATATTATAGATTATTTACATCAATGTTCATACATGCTAATCTATTTCATATTTTATTTAACATGTATGCTCTTTATCTATTAGGATCCCAAGCAGAAGGATTTTTTGGTAAAGGAAAATTCCTAGTAATATATATTTTAAGTGGAATATCTGGAAGTTTACTATCAATTCTCTTAAACCAAGGAGCAGTTTCAGTCGGAGCAAGTGGTGCAATCTTTGGAATACTTGGAGCACTTCTATACTTTGGATACAATAACAGGGTATATCTAGGAAACACCCTAATAAGAGAAATAGTACCAGTAATACTAATCAACTTAGCATTCGGATTTATGATGACTGGAGTAGATAATTTTGCTCACATCGGAGGATTAATCGGAGGAATAACAACCGCTATGGCAGTAGGATTCTACTCAAATACAGGTAAAAGCGATAGAATAAATGGAATAATAATTACCATTATGTTATTTGCATTCTTAATATTTATGAATTTCTTTTATGCAGGTTAATAAAACCTGTATTTTTTTGCAAAAAAACGAAACACTTTACACACTAAAACAGTGATAATTTACACCAAAAATTATTAGTGCTATAATTATAACCAGAACAGGAGAATAAGTATGAATAAACTAGAAAATATAAAAATAGTTTTTATTGATATTGATGGTACTTTAGTTAATAAAAGAAAAAGAGTCACCTTAAAAACAAGAAAAAGTATTAAAAGAATAGTTGATAAAGGTATATATGTAGTTATATCATCAGGAAGAGATATTCAACATACAATAGATAAATCAAGAAGAGCATTAGCATCTCCAATTATAATTTCCTCAAATGGTTCCGAAATATACGATTATAGTAAACAAGAAACTATTTTTATAGATAAAATAGAAGAAGATAAAATAAAAAAAGCATGGAATTATTGTAATAAAAACGAAATAGGTCTTATCATAAAATCAATATCTGGTAAATATATAAACAAATATCTAATAGGAAAAGACAAAGAAAGTGGAATACTAATAACTAATTTTAAAGAACTAAAAAAAATAGTTTTTTCTCAAATAGTATTTGTCAGCAATGACATAGAAAAAATATTAAAAGCTAAAAAATATGTTCAAAGCTTGGGACTTTCAGTAACAAATTACTCTGAAAGTTTCTTAGATAACTCTATATCAGATAGATACAGATTAGATATTAATAATAAAAACGCATCAAAAGGAGAAGCAGTTACAAAATTACTAAAATATTTAAATATCAAAAAAGAAGAAAGCCTTTGTTTTGGAGATTTTATAAATGACATAGATATGTTTAAAGCTTGTGGTGTAAAAGTTGCTATGGAAAATGCTTGTGATTCATTAAAAGAAAAAGCCGATTACATTACAAGTTCCAATAACAATAATGGAGTAGCAGTATTTTTAAATGAATATTTATAAATAGGAAATAATCATTTCCTTTTTTTCATATAATATAAAGGTGATTTATTTGAAAAAAGTTATAATAATATCCTTTTTATTAATAGGATTATTTCCTTATAGTGTAAAAGCAAATAATGAAATATTTGAAAGTTACATAGTAATGGATATAGAAAGTAAAAGAATTTTTTACGAAAAGGCCAAAGACATTAAAATTTTACCAGCTTCTACAACTAAGATAATGACTATATAATGATGAATAGTAAATATGCTAGAAATATAAACAATATCTGTACTAGCAAATATATGGTTTATTACGCTACTCAAGTGCATATAGTTTTGAATCATCAATTGTTAAAATAGTAAAAAAAGTTGTATAATTAATATGGAGTATTTGTTATGAAAAAAAATGAATGTAATTGTAATATTTGATAAAAATCTTGAAAAAACTTTGATGTGTAAAAGAACTAAAGAACCATACATGGGAATGTATAATCTTGTTGGTGGTAAAATAGAAAAAGAAAATGATGGTTTAAATGAAGCTTATAGAGAGTTAGTTGAAGAAACAAATATAAAAAGAGAAGATGCTCACTTAATACATTTTATGAATTTAACATATGTAAAATGGAATAAAGAACTTGAAGTATATTATGGAATATTAAATAAAGAAGTAACATTAGTAGAAGAAGTCAATAAACTTGAATGGGTTTCTATTAATGATAATTTCTTCGATATGAATAAATATGCTGGTGGTGGTAATATTGGACATATAATTGAAGAAATAAAAAAAGATATGAGTAAATAAATTGGTATAAATTGCCATTTTTTAATTTTTATGCTATTGTATATAGCAATTCAAGAGTAATAGTGGGTGTTGTAAAATGAAAAAAGATGAATATATAAAAATAATTATAAAATATAAAAAAATATATTTACCTCAAATAAAAAAAATAAAACAAAAATTTATTTGGACAATGAATAATTATGATAAAAATAGCTTAATAAATATTATGGTTGAACATCGAAATCTTATAAAAAATCTTATATTAGATGTAATTAATGAATTTGAAGAATTTAGAAAAATAAAATGTTGTATTATGCTTAATGGTAGTTTAGCTAGAGGTACCAATACATTCTATAGTGATATCGATATAAATTATTTTTATTCAAATGATTATTTTGAAAAAATGATTAACGTTGAGGAAGAAGTAAACTATATTTTGCAAACTATCATGGGATACAGAGGAAAAGACAGGATACATAGTATGGTAGTGTATTTGCCACTAATTAGAAAAAATGATTATGAATCAATAAAAGATAATAAATATCCAATTCACTTTGATGATGGTGTGATTTATAATAAATGTAGAGAAAATGCTGAAGAACTTATGTATCAGACATTTAATTCTACTAGAAGTATATATGATTTATGTGATTACCTTAATTTAAATGATAATACTTCGAGCATTAAAGAATGGGCTAATTGTTTTGAATTAGTTTATGATAATGGTTTATATGAAGAATTTATAAAGAACAGAAAAGTTTGTAAGGATACTGATAATCTATCAAATTTGATTCATAATATTATGGAATCTATTAATAGAGATAATTATTTTATTGATGATAAAACAGCACAAATAAAGATTAAAGAATTAAAAAACACATATAAGATGCAAGTTTTATATAATGTATATGAATTATTAGCTCTATATTTTAGGTTAAATAAAAAATTTAAAAATATAAATATATTTAATTATGAAAAAGAAAATATAGGTATAAAAAAAGAATTTTATGAAACATTTTATAAATATATGAATTTAATTCAAAAACTACAATTTATTTTAGATGACAATGATATGGATTTCAGCTTTCATTCTACTAAAGTAGTAACAAATAAATTTTTAAATCAAGAATATAAAAAAACATTTAATTATAATAATATAATATTTGATTTGAATAATGAAAAGAAAAAACTTTATAAAATATGCAAAGATATATTAATTGAGGAGATGATAAAATATGAAAAATAAAGGAACAGTTAAATTAGAAACTGAAAGACTTTTATTAAGAAAAGGATCAATAAAAGATTCTGAGGATATATATAACAACTATGGAAAAGATCCTTTAGTATCAAAATATGTTGTATGGAATATGCATAAAAGTGTAGCAGATGCAGTAGCTTTGATGGAAAAATGGGAAGAAAGTTATGATAAACTTACATCATATAAATGGCTAGTAATTGAAAAAGAATCTAATGAAGTAATAGGTTCAATTACAGCTGTCAAAGTTGATGAAGTAAACAAAACAGTTGCTTTAGGATATTGCTTTGGTTCAAAATGGTGGAATAAGGGTTATGCAACAGAAACATTAAAGCGAGTTATTAAATTCTTTTTTGAAGAAGTTTGTGTAGAGACTATTTATGCTAATCATTTAGTTGATAATATTGCGAGTGGAAAGGTAATGCAAAAAGCAGGTATGACTTTTGAAGGAACATTAAGAAATCGTATGATAGATAAGATAACAAATAAACCAATGGGATTGGATACATATTCAATAATAAAAGAAGATTATTTTAAATAGTAAATTATTTAGGGGGATTTATAAAATGGAAAACATAACAGTAACTACAATGCCAATTAAACCATACGAAAAAATAAATATAGGTTTAATGATTGCACCAACATTAGTAGATATAATTGGGTCAATTATAAAATGTAAAAAGGTATTATCTTTTAATCTATTACATTCATTTGATAACAAAGTACCTGTATTAAGTAATTATATTGGAAAAATAAAAGAATTCAATATAAATTATGATGAAATAATAAAAGATATAGAGTATAGTAGTGATTATTTAAAAAAGATTGAAGAATTATATAATAAAGGATTTATTACTTTAAAACAAGGTAATATATTAAGATGTGATTGTGGAAAAGTTGAAATGGCATCAGAATGTATCAAAAATGGTAGAAATGGAGATTTATATTATTGGGACAATGATAAAGTAATATGCAAGTTTTGTGGAAAAGAGTGTAAACAATATTCACAAAAAAATCTTTATTTAGAAATTAAAGAAGAGTTTTGCAATAATATTTCTATTTCACCTTCTTTTTCAAAAAAAGAAATAAATAATTTAGCAAAAAACTTTATTAATAAAAATATTTTAATATCGAAAAACAGGCAAACAGATTATTATATATACGTAGAAGGATACAAAGTTTATGTAGACATTGATATGCTATGGACAATGTTTAATCAAATTGAGGAAAATGAAAATCAAATATTAATAGCAAGTAACCATCAATTATATGAAATGTTTATTTCAAATTATATTAATAATATTTTAGGTAATAAAAAAGTACATTACATTGCAACACCATATCTTACAAATAAAGAAAATATAAATTTTGAAGAAAAAATTTTTTCTAATGAAAATTCATTATATAAAAAAATGGCAATCCTATATAATTTAAAATGGAAATATCAAACATCAAACTGGAATAATGGAATTATATCAATTTTAAATAAATTATCAGATGAGGATTTAAAAGAATTATATAATATATTACTTTCATTACCAGTTGATTTAAGTTCTAATATGGAAAATGTGATTAATAATCTATTAAATGATATAAATTTAACAGCAAATATTAAGAGGTTAAAAAGGTAAAATATGAAAATAAGTGTAATAATTCCGGCGTATAATGCAGAAAAGACAATAGAAAGATTATTAAATTCCATTATTTCACAAACTTATAAGAATTATGAAGTAATAATAATTAATGATGGTTCTACAGACAAAACAGAATCTATCATATCAAGATATAATAGTTCCAATATCAAAATTATTTCTAATGTTAATGAAGGTGTTGGCATAGCCAGAAAAATAGGATTTGAAAATGCTACTGGTGATTTAGTATTTTTTTGTGATAGTGATGACTATATTCCTAAAAATAACATCTTTGAAAAAATTAACGAAAAGTTTATAAAAAACAATATAGATATTTTAATGTTTGATGTGTTAGATATTACTGATAAAGAAAATAAAGTTGTAAATTGTTTTAGTAAAAAAATAGAAAAAGGTATACATCGAATTGAAGAAATAGATAATTGTTTCCTTTTTGGTCCATTATTTTTGAAAGTTTTTAGAAAAGAAAAATTAGATAAAAATTGTTTTATTGAATATGATAATTTTGAAGATACATACACAACATATAAGTATTTGAATAATTGCTCTAATTTCTATTATGAAAAAGATATATATTATGCATTCGATGAAACAGCAAATTTACAGTCTTTAACAAAAATTAAAAATATAGACAAGTTTATTAAAACAATTGATCTAATAAAACTAATATATAAAGAATCAAAATTAAAAAAATCTTGCTGCATATCTACATTTAATTATTATCTATATTTAATATCTTTAGTACAAAAAAATAAAAATTGGGATAAGAAAAAGTTAGAAGAATTAAAACAAAAAATGATAGAATTGGAAAAAATATTTTTAAAAAATTTTGAGATAATTCAAAAGACTCAATCACAGGAAAATATAAAAAAGTATATTCAATATAAAAATGATAAGAAAATAATATTAATTGATGGTATTTCAACAACTGGAAAGTCAACTATCAGTGATGGAATATTTAATAGTTTTAAAATGAATGGAATAAGTGTCAAATGGTTACATGAAGAAAGTTTGAATGATATTAATTTAACCCTTAATTTACCTAAGCATGAAAGCATTGAAAATGATAGACTGATAGAAGAAATGAATAATTTATATAAAAGATGGTTTTATTTTATAAATAATATTAAAAATGATAATGTTACATATATATTAGACTCAAATTTCTTTAAAAATATACATGATTATATGTTGAATTCAAATTTAAGTATTGTTGAAATAAAAAAATACTATAATCAATTAATTGATTTATTTGAAATTCAAAAAATATATTTCATATTTTTAAAAAGAAATAATATCAAAAAAAGTTTTGAAGATGCTTTTAAAAACAGAGGCTTTTTTTGGGAATCCCACTTCAAAAAACATTTATATGAAAAGCTTAGAATGTCTATAAATGATGATAGTAGTGAAAAAATATATGAATATGAACAAAAATATCAAGAATTAATTGAATCTATATTTGATAACTTTAAGGTAGATAAGACTAAAATTATAACTGATGAGGAAAAATGGGATGAATATTTAGAATATATAATGAATGATTTAGGTCTATTTTATTATGATGAGATACAAGATAATTATGATTATGATAAATATCTTGGAAATTATTCTTATGAAAATTGGAATATTAATATATATTATGATAATCAAAAAAAGAAGATGTTTTTATCGGCATTTTGGCCAAGTATTGAATTAAAATATCTTGGAAATGATACTTTTAAATTAAAAAGGTTTCCATTACAAATGCATTTTATAGATAATAAAATTATGTTTGAAGGAGATTTAATCTGGGACATGAAAAATAAATACTTTGAGAAAAATGTAGTAAAGGTTTTAAAGAAATAATTTGTATGTAATTATTTCTTTTTTTGTGTAATAAGATTAATTGGTGATATAAATGATTGATAACCAGCTTGCTATAATTTTAAATGAGTATTTATATAAGAAAAAAATAATTAATTTTGATTTATATAATGATGCTTTAAAAAAATTAGGAGTTGATAGTTAATGGATATATGTAAAATTAGAAATGAAATATCAAAGGGAGTTAGTATATATAACATACCACTTAGGGTAACTTTTTATGCAAGAGTATCTACTGATAAAGACGTGCAACTTAATTCTTTAGACAATCAGATTTTATATTTTAAAAATTTTATTATGGAAAATTCAAATTGGAATTATGTTGATGGATACATAGATGAGGGAATTAGTGGAACTAGTGTTAAAAATAGAACTAATTTTTTAAAAATGATTAGAGACGGAAAAGAAGGAAAATTTGATTTAGTATTAACAAAAGAAATATCTAGATTTTCAAGAAATACAGTTGATAGTATTAAATATACGCAGGAACTTTTAGCATGTGATGTTGGAGTTTTATTTTTGTCAGATAATATAAATACAATATTACCTGACTCAGAACTAAGG
Organism: uncultured Mycoplasma sp.; assembly: GCA_964455135.1. Classification (GTDB taxonomy): domain Bacteria; phylum Bacillota_I; class Bacilli_A; order RF39; family UBA660; genus UMGS1449. Next base: position 1,259 of record CAYVXN010000005.1, on the reverse strand, counting down.
TTAACCATAATGTCATCAATAGCTCAAGAAGAGGTTAGAAAATTATCTGAAAGAGTTAGGTTTGGTATGAAAAGATCTAGAGAAAAAGGACATGTTTTAGGAAATAATGTTATTACAGGTTTCACAAAAGAAAAAGGTAAATTAAAGATAGATGAAAAAGAAGCAAAAATGATTAGAAGAATTTATTCGTTGTACGCTAGTGGAGAATGTGGCCTATCAAAAATATCTAAAATATTATATGAAGAAGGGTATAAAACTAAAAAAGGTGACTATATTCATATAACAACTTTAAGAAGAATGATTACTAATCCTAAATATAAAGGATTTTATTGTACAAATACAGTTATGACAAAAGATTATCGAAATAAAAAACAAATAAGATTACCAATTGATGAATGGATTATAGAAGATAGTAAAGGTGAGATACCTGCAATAGTTTCTGAAGAACTTTGGGATAAAGCTAATAAATTATTAAAAATAAAAAAAGTAAATTATTTAAAAAATGTTGAAGAAACAAGAGTATTTTCAAAAAGATATCCTTATAGTGGTAATATTTATTGCGAACATCATAACTCTAAATATAAAAGAGTTAATAATAATGGAAATAGTTATTGGATTTGTAATGAATATGCAATGCATGGTGATAAAACCTGTAAAAGCCCAAAATTATATGAAAAAGAGCTAGATAAAATCTTTAAAAATGTATATAGTTATTTAATTAATAATTTTGATGAAATAAAAGACAAATTAATAAATATATATAAAAATACTACCTTTAATGCATGTAATGAAATAGAAAAATTAAAAAAGGAAATCAATAATTTATATTATAAAAAGGAAAGTTTACTTGAACTATATATAGAAAAAGTTATTGAAAAAGATGAATTTGAAACTAGAAATAATAAATATAATAACGAAATCCAAAAACTAAAAAAAGAAATTAAAGAACTAGAAAAGAAAGATATTAATGCTACACTAAAACAAATAAAAAAAATAGAATTAGGAGAGTTTATTAATGAAAATTTTGAAAAATTATCAAAACTTTTAATTGATAAAATTGTAGTTAAAAAATCAGATGATAAAACAAGAGTAATCCTTAATATATACATAAACTTATTTAATATAACGTATATATGGGATTACAATAATTTTGAAAAAATTTCGTCACTTTGTAGTCACAATGAAGATAATGACAGCACTTGTCGCAATAGAAAACTCTAATCTTTCAGATGTAGTAAAAGTTGGAGATGAAATATTAA
>CAYVXN010000004.1:0-22158 GCA_964455135.1 uncultured Mycoplasma sp. | reverse complement strand
AGAAAGGATCAATCGAATAGAATGAACATTTCTATAAGATTGATTATACGAGGATAATGTTATAGTATGGAAATAATAGATTTATATAATAAAAATAAGGAAAAATTAGGAAAAACTTTTGTTAGAAAACAAGATAAGTTGTTGGAAGATGAATATTATTTACTAGAGCAAGCCTGGATTTTAAATAGTGAAAATAAAATATTGCTTACTAGAAGAAGCTTAAATAAATCATATGGTGGTATGTGGGAGGCAACTGCTGGTCATGTAAAAAGTGGAGAAACAGATTTAGAAGGAATTCAGAGGGAAGTACATGAAGAACTTGGATTAAATATAGAAAAAACTGAATTTAAGTTTATAAAATCACTTATTCGCAAACAAGCTATATTAGATGTTTGGGTAGTTAGAAAAGATATAAATTTAAAAGATTTAAAACTTAAAAATGACGAAGTAACGGGAGCTAAATTTGTTTCTATTTCTGAATTTAAAGAAATGTTAAATAATAACGAAATTGTAGAAAATTTAACATATTTTATTGATATATATTATCAAATATGCAATCAATAATAAAAAGGTATATGAGGGAAAAGAGGTAAGTAATGCTTCAAGTAAGCAATATCTTAGAGTGAGAACTAAATAAATTTGAATAAAATAACTCTTTTTATATCAATATAGATATGAAAGGAGTTTTTATATGGCAAAGCATAAAGTTGAAATAACAGGGGTTAATACTAGTGAGATTAAGGTTCTTTCTAGTGATGAGATGGATGAACTTTTTAAAAAATTTCAAAGTGGTGATAAAAGTGCTAGAGAAGAACTTGTTAATGGTAATTTAAAACTTGTTTTATCGATATTAAAAAGATTTAATAAGAAAGATGAAAATATGGATGATTTGTTTCAAGTTGGGTGTATTGGACTTCTTAAAGCTATTGATAATTTTGATCTTTCTTATGGAGTTAAGTTTTCTACTTATTGTGTTCCGATGGTACTTGGAGAGGTTCGTCGTTATTTAAGAGATAATAGTAGTATTAGGGTTAGTCGTAGTGTTAAAGATATTGCTTATAAAGTTCTTAAATTAAAAGATGAGCTTACTGTTAAAAATGGAGTTGAACCTACGAATAAAGAGCTTGCTGATTTACTTGAGATTGATGAAAAAGATATAATTAATGCACTGGATGCTTTGGTGCCTCCGGTAAGCTTATTTGAACCTATTTATAATGATGGAGGAGATACTATTTATTTGTTTGATCAAGTTGAAGATAAGGATTCTAGTTGTGATTTAGATATAAGACTTGCTGTTGATAAAGCAATATCTAATTTAAATGAAAGGGAACAATTTATTTTGGATCAAAGATTTGTTATTGGAAAAACTCAGATGGAGATAGCAGAAGAGATTGGTATAAGTCAAGCTCAAATATCTCGTTTAGAGAAGAATGCACTTCAAAGAGTGAGGAAACAGCTTTGATGATTTGACAACTCTTCTAAAAAATAGTAATATTATCTTGACTTAAGGAAGTGATAATGTTGAAAAAATATACAAAGTTTGATTACTTAAATATTTTTCTTATTATTGCTGCTTTTTTTGTTATATATTTTATTATTTTAGGAAATGGTAATGTTTTTTATGGTTCAACAATGGATTATGCTAATCAACATTATATGATTCCAGAATATTTTAGAACTCTTTTTTATGAGACTAAAGATTTTATTCCTTCCTTTGCTTTTAATTTAGGAATGGGACAAAATATTTTTAATTTTTCTTATTATGGACTTTTTAATCCATTAATTTTGATTTCTTATCTTTTACCTTTTGTTAAGATGGCTAGTTATCTTTCTTTTGTTTCTGTTTTAATTGTTATTTTGGATGCTTTTTTATTTTATTATTTTATTTCTAAAAAAACAGAAGACAGGAAAATAAGATTTATATCTACTTTTTTGTTTGTTATGGCTAGTCCTTTAATTTTACATAGTCATAGACATGTTATGTTTGTTAATTATATGCCTTTTCTTATACTTGGTTTAATTGGGGTAGAAAATTATGTTTATAAAAATGAAAAAGTTCTTTTGATGCTTAGTGTTCTTTTTGTTGTTACTACTAGTTATTTCTTTAGTATTCCTGCTTTAATAGTTATGGTTTTGTATGGAATGTTCTTGTATTTAAAATCTAATACAAAGTTTGTTTTTAAAGATTTTGTTTGTTATTTTTTAAAGTTTGCTATTTATTTTATTATTCCTATTATGATAGCAGGAATACTTCTTTTACCAACGTTTAAAGCTATTTTAAATAGTAGATTTGCTAGTAGTGATATGATTTCTATTATAGAACTTATAATACCTTCTTTATCTTTTGATAGCCTTTTATATATAAGTTATTCTATGGGAGTTTCTTCTATTATGATTATGGCTATTATAAATAGTGTTATGTCACGTGATAAAGCTTATAGATTTCTAGGAATTGTTTTTTCTTCTATTCTTGTTTTTCCTATTTTTAATTATGTTTTAAATGGGTTTATGTATTTAAATGGTAAAGTATTTATTCCTTTTTTACCACTTGGAATTCTTTTGATTGCTAAACTTATTAAAGATATTATGAATAGAAAAATTTGTTTTAAGATTTTGTGTTTGGTGTTTTTAATTGTTAGTGTTTTGGGATGTATTAATTATCATTCTGTGTATATATATTTATTCGATGCTTTGTTTACTTTAATAGGACTTGTTATTCTTTATAAAACTGATAAAAAAGTTCCTCTTTTAATGTTTTTAGTTATTATAAGTTTTTCTATTTGTTTGTATGTTAATATAAATGATGAACTTGCTAGTAAAGAAATAATAGATAATCAGTATGATAAAGATATAAATAGTTTAGTAGAGTCTTTTAATGAAAAAGATCCTAATATTTATAGAACTGTTGATACTACTGGTTCTTTGTTTAACTCTAATAATATTCGTGATATTGGAGAATATAAAACAACAATGTATTCTTCTCTTACTAATAAGTATTATAAAGATTTTTACTGGAATTTATTTGATACAGAAAATCCTAATAGAAATGACGCTATTTTTAGTGATATTTCTAATCCTTTGTTTAATGTTTATTTTGGTAATAAATATTACGTTAGTTTAGGTGATGCACCGGTTGGATATACCCAAAAAAGTAGTGCAGGAGATGTTAAACTTTATGAAAATGATGATGTTTTTTCTATTGGGTATGCTAGTGATAAATTAATAAGTTTGGAAGAGTTTAAAGCTTTGGATTATCCTCTTAACATTTCTTTTCTTCTTAATAATATTGTTGTAGATAAAAATGTTAATAGTAATTATGTTTCTGATCTAGAGAAAGCTTTGGTTGAAATAAAAAATCCTGTTTCTGCGGAGGCTTTAAATGGTAAGTATACGTTTGAACTTTCTAGTGATGAAAAATATAGCTTAAAAAGAGATGAAAAATATAAAGATAAGATATTAATTATTAGTTTTGATATGGATTACTCTAATAAGTGTAATGATAGTAAAAGTAAGGGAGACGTTTCTATTAGTATAAATGGTGTTACTAATAAACTTACTTGCAAGGGATGGAAATATCATAATAAAAATTATAGTTTTAGTTATGTTATTTCACCTTCAGAAGATTTAAATATTGATATTAGTAAGGGTAAATATGCTATTTCTGATGTTAATGTTTACGCTTTTGATTATTCTAAAGTTAAAGAAATAAAAAAATATCATGATGAGTTTATGATAGATAAAGATAAGACTTCTGGAGATTATATTTTTGGAAATATTAATGTTACTCGTGATAATAGTTATTTTAATCTTTCAATTCCTTATGATGAGGGTTATAATATTTATGTAGACGGAGAAAAAGTTTCTTATGAAAAGACTAATATATCTTTTATTGGATTTCCTATAGATAAAGGTTATCATGAAATAAAAATAGAATATACTGCACCTTGGCTTAATATAGGAAAATTGGTTTCAGTTATTGGAGTAATAAGCTTTTTTGTTGTGATTATAGTAGGTAAAGGAGTAAAAAAAGATGAAAAAAATATCAATGATAGTACCTTGTTATAATGAAGAAGGTAATGTTAAGTTATTTTATGAAGATGTTAAAAAAACTTATGGAGATAGTAATAATTATAAAATAGAATTAATATTTATTGATGATGGATCTTCTGATAGAACTTTAAATGAACTTAAAGAAATTGCTAAATTTAAGGATTTTGAGGTTAAGATTATATCTTTTTCTAGGAATTTTGGAAAAGAATCAGTTATATATGCAGGACTTAAAAAAGCAAGTGGAGATTATACTGTGCTTATTGATGCTGATATGCAACAACCACCTTCTTTAACTGTTAAAATGGCTGAGATACTTGATAGAGATTTAGCTTGTGACTGTGTTTGTTATTATCAAAATAATAGAATTGAAGGAAAATTTATGTCTAAAGTTAAGGAAATGTTTTATAAAACAATGAATAAAATATCTGATGTTGAACTTAAAGAGGGTGCAAGTGACTTTAGAATGTTTAGGAATAATGTTAAGGAAGCAATTCTATCTTTAGAAGAATATTGTAGATTTACTAAAGGAATATTTTCTTTTGTTGGTTTTAATACTTGTTATCTTCCTTATGTTCCTAATGAAAGAGCAAGTGGAAGTTCAAAATGGAATCCTTATAAATTACTTAAGTATGGTCTTGGAGGAATTATATCTTTTTCTACGACTCCTTTAAGATTTGCAACGCTTTTAGGGTTTGTATTATCTTTTTTATCAGTATTTTATTTGCTTATTGTAATTATTCAAAAGATATTTTTTGAGATAAGTATACCTGGTTATCCTACTATTATTACATGTATTCTTTTAATTGGAGGTATTCAGCTTTTCTGTCTTGGAATAATTGGGGAATATATTGCTAAGATGTATATGGAAACTAAGAAACGTCCTGTTTATATAGTAAAGGAAGAAATATCTAATGATAGAAAAAATAAAAAAACTATATAATAATTATAAGGAAATTGTTAATTATTTAATAATTGGAGTACTTACTACTGTTGTTAGTTTAGTATCGTTTTATTTGATAAGAATATTTGTTTTTACGAATGATTCTCAATTTGATATTCAACTTGCTAATGTTATATCCTGGGTTTTAGCAGTTTTATTTGCCTTTGTTACTAATAAAAAGTATGTTTTTGAGTCTAAAAGCACAGGATATCAAAAGTTTTTAGAAATGATAAAGTTTTATGTTTCAAGACTTACTACTTTAGGAGTTGAAATGTTTGTTATGTGGCTTTTAACTTCTCCTTTAAAAGTAGATGATATGATATCTAAGATAATAGTGCAGTTTATAATAGTTATTTTAAATTATGTTTTTAGTAAGTTATTTGTATTTAAAAAGAAACATTAAAAAAGTTATGTTTCTTTTGTTTTTTGAGTATAATTAAATAGGTGAAGTATATGCGTTTATCTGAACTTCAATATAAAGATATAGTAAATCTTGATGGTAAGAAAATAGGTAATATTATAGATGTTAAATTAGATGAAAATGGAAGATTAATTTCTTTGGTTTTGGAAGAAAATAAAAAGTTTTTTAAGATGAAATCTAGTGATGTTGAAACAGAGATAAGTTGGGATAAAATAGAAAGAATAGGGGAAGATGTTATTTTAGTTAGAGTATAAAAGTTTTTGCATGATGACTTTTTATTAGAAATTTGATACAATTGGATTAGGTGATTTGCGTGAAGAAGAAAATTTATGTAGTAAGCCTTATCTTTTTTTTAATTGATTTTTTATCTAAATTGTTAGTTATTTGTTTTGATAGTAAATTTCCTGTTGTGGTGATAAAGAATTTCTTTGTTTTGGATAAAGTTACTAATGAGGGAGCTGCTTTTTCTCTTTTTAGTGGTTATGTTTTTGTACTTGTTTTAATATCTATTTTGGTACTTTATTATGTTAATAAAAGTATAATTAATGATATTCGTAGTAAAACTGGAATACTTGGCGTTAGTATGCTTATTGGAGGGATACTTGGTAATCTTTTTGATAGGGTATTTTATGGAAAGGTTATTGATTTTTTGAGTTTTAATATTTTTGGCTATATGTTTCCGGTTTTTAATTTAGCAGATACATTTATTTGCGTTGGTGTAGGGTTATTGATTATAGAATTTTTGCGAGGTGATATAAATGGAAATAAAAGTAAGTAATGGTGATGTAAGAATAGATACATTTCTTTCTAGTGAGACAGAGTATTCTAGAAGTAGACTATCTAAATTTATTAAAGAGGGTCAAGTTTTAGTTAATGGAAAAACTATTTCTTCTAGTTTTAAGGTTAAAGAAGGAGATATTGTTTGGTTTAATGATGTTCAAGATGAAGAAATAGATGTTACTGCAGAAAAGATGGATATAGATATTGTTTACGAGGATGATTATTTAGCAGTAATTAACAAAAAAAGTGGAATAGTTGTGCATCCAGCGGTTGGAAATTATTCTCATACTTTAGTTAATGGACTAATGTATCATTTTAATAATATATCTAAAGGGGGGACAATAAGACCAGGAATTGTTCATAGACTTGATAAGGATACAAGTGGGCTTATGGTGGTTGCTAAAAATGATTTAGTTCATGATAAGCTTTCTAATATGATTAAAGAAAAACAAGTTGAAAGGAAGTATTTAGCACTTGTTTGGGGAACTATAAAACATGAAAAAGGTACGATTGATGCTCCAATTGGTAGAGATTTAAATAATAGACAAAAGTATACTGTTACAGATATAAATTCTAAAGATTCTGTTACTCATTTTAAAGTATTAGAAAGATTTAAAGATGTTACTTTGATTGAGTGTAAGTTAGATACTGGGAGAACTCATCAAATTAGGGTTCATATGGAATATATTGGACATCCTATTGTGAATGATCCTGTTTATGGAAAAAGGAAAATAATAAATAACTTTGGACAAATGCTTCATTCTAAAAGTATAAGATTTGTTCATCCGGTTACTTTAGAAGAGTTATTTTTTGAAGTAGATCCTCCGGAAGAGTTTAATCAGATTTTAGAATCTTTCAAATAAAAAACTACTATTTTGTAGTTCTTTTTCTTTGTTTTTTTATTTCTATTTCTTTTGCACAAGCAAGTTCTTTTGGATCAAAACCATAGTAGTCCATAAGACCTAATGTCATATCTTTGTATATTTCTATAGCGTTGTCATAATTATTTTTTTTGATACAAATTATAGCAGGTGTTATGTATTCTATTAACATTATGTTTGCAGTTCTTTTTTTGTTTTTGTCTTTTTCTAGTTTTTCACAAATTTTTGGTCCTACTAAATCATAATCTTCTAAAAGTGGTAAACATTCTGGTGTTTTTTTCATGTAGCTATCTCTAAAATCTCTTAGTGTATCTAAGGCGTAGCAATGATCTTCGTATCCTAAAATATTACACATAGCAGTTGTTAAGTAGCATCCTCCAGTGGAACTACTTTTGTTATATATTGGACAATTTCTATAGTTTAATGAATTATCACAATATGTATTTATTGTATATTTATCAATTTGTTTGTTATCTTTTTGACAATAGTATGAACCAAAAATTCCACCATTCCAGGTTAAAAAATCGCATTGCATAAAATCACTTTCCTTTCGTTTTTGTTTGATTAGTGTAACACAAATTTAATTGTTTTTCTACAAAAAGAGCTTAAAAACTTTACTAATTTGATGTTGTTATGCTAAAATTAATATATAAATTATTTATAGGAGGAGAGATTATGAATAAATATTTAAAAATAGCAATTGTTTCTGTTATAGTAATTGGAGTGTTTGTTTTTGCTTTGTTAGTTACTGGTAAACAAGCAGTAAAATCAATTGATTATGATGAGTTTACAGAAATAAGTAACGGAGATGGTTTTGTTTATTATGGATCAGAAGAGACTAAAACTTCTTTAAAAGAAATAGCGAATCTTGCTGATATAGAAATAGGAATTTTGGATTCTACTGAGTTTAAATCTGAAAAATTAAAGGAAGATACTTTTTATAAATATGAGAATGGTAAAGTAGTATATAAGTATACTGGGGATATAAATAGTTATAAATTTAAAGAAGGTCTAGTGGATGAAGGAATTTTTAAGTCTTATATTACTATTTCCCTTGATGAATATAAGGAAGTAATTAAGAAAAAGGGATATCATTTTATGTTCATTGGTAGTGAACAATGTGGATATTGTACTCAGTTTAAAGATTCAATAAAAGAATCACTTAAAGATAATAATTATAAAGTTTATTATATTGATATTTCTACTTTGACTCAAGATGAATATAATGAATTAGTAAAAACAGATGAGTATATGTCTCAAAATGAATGGGGAACACCACTTAATTTATTATATAAAGATGGTAAGAGAATTGATGAATTAAATGGATATGTAAGTTCAGATGAACTAGTTGAGTTTTTAAAAGAAAATAAGGTGATATAGTGAATAGTGTATATGAAGAAGCAAGAAAATTTAAAAGAAAATACCCTTTTACTATAGCTTGGAGATTAAAAAAACATTGTGATGTTGTACAGGAACATTTGAACCCTGATGAAGAAGTAAAATATGTTTTTGTTGGACAACGCAATAATGTTTTTTATGATATTATATCAACTGGAGTTTTTGTAATAACAAATAAACGACTTTTAATTGCTAATGATAGACTTTTATTTGGATATTTTCTTTATTCTATTACTCCAGATATGTTTAATGATTTGACCGTTGTTTCTGGTCTTATTTGGGGAAAAGTTGTAATAGATACTATAAAAGAAGAAGTTTATGTTAGTAATTTGAGTAAAAGGAGTCTTGATGAAATTGAAACTAATGTAACAGAATATATGATGGAAGAGAAGAAAAAGTATCCTCCAAGAAAAAATATTGAAGTTTAACTTTACATAAGAAAAATAATATTTTTATTGAAGAAGAAAAAAAAGTATGATAAACTATATTTATATATAGGATATCGTGCTTTTATTGTGTTTTTTTATAATAAAGAAAATGGGGTGATAAATATGAAAAGGTTTTTCTCGCAGTTAAAAAGTTTTTTTAGTAAAAAACCAGTTATAGTTGTATTGGTGGTTTTTGCTTTGATTGCTTTAGCAATTGTTATTTATTCTTTGTTTATATATGATAATGATAATGATGATGCAATTGTTTATGAAAATTATACTATTGCTAGTGGACATGTTGGAAAACTAGAAAAATATGATCCTTCTTATACTGTTGATGGATATAAAGGGAGTACAGATGAGGCTTACTATATCACTGGAAATATTACCGCTGGTGAGGATAAGGATTTTACAGTTGTGACATTTAATTTGTATGATAAACAAAATAAATTACTTGGAACTGCGGTTGGAGGAGTTAAAGAAGTAAAAAAAGGTAAAACTTATAGTTTTAGAGCTATAGCTTTGGTTGATGATGAAGATACTCTAAAAATAGATCATTATAAAATTAAATCTATTGAACTTGGAAATTAAATAAAGGAGGAGATAATATGGCATTTGATAAAATAAAAAAATTTATTGGTGATGATGAAAATAGTGTAGAACAAGTAAGTACAAGTGATGATGAGTACTATAAAGAAACTTTTAAACAAACAAATACTAGTGGAAGTAAAATGATTCTTTTAGAACCACGTGCTTTTTCTGAAGCTCAAACTATTGCGGATTATTTAAAATCTCGTAATACAGTTGTGGTTAATATGAAAAGAGTGACTCCAGAAATTGCTAAAAGAATAGTAGATTTTTTGAGTGGTTCTGTTTATGCTATTGGAGGAGATTTACAAAAACTTGGGGGAGGAATTTTTCTTTGTACCCCTAATAATGTTAATGTTGAAGGAAAGATTTCTGGAGATGAGAAACCTGTAAGTAAACAAAAACAAATAAAAAAAGAAGAAGATAGTGAATTTGATTGGTAATATTTTTTAGAAGGTGATATAATGGATAACTTCACAAATGTAACAGATGGTTATAGAAAAGAAGAAGTGAATGAATTTGTAGACTATGTAATTAGAAAAACAGAAGAAAATATTTTGACGATAAAGAAGCAAAAAGAAGAAATAGAAGCTCTTAAATTAGAAAATGAACGTCTTAAGAAGCTTGAGGATTCATATCATTATATCCAAAGTCAAATTGAAAATACTGCTAATGAGATAAAAAGTAATGCTAAATATGAAGCTGATCTTATTATTAGAGAAGCTAAAGAGAATGCCAGTTCTATTGTAAATGATGCTCTTTTAAGAGCTGAAAAATTAGAGAATGATAAAGAAAATTTAAATCAGAGTTTAAAAATGTATAAAAGAAAAGTTAAAAATGCTTTGATGGAACAACTTGAAATAATTGATGAGATAGAGGTTTTATAAAAAAAATGCACAATGATTGTGCAAAATGGTGTATAAAAAAGGTAAAAATGCACAATATTTTGGAAATTTTGTGCATTTTTTGTGTATATTTTTGATTTTAGATGTTATAATTTGTATAAAGGAGCTGAAATGTATGAATAGATTTAAAGTTCAAAAGTTACCAATAGATTATAATATTGATAAAGAATTATTAGGTTTGCTTGCTGAAGCTAATGAGAAATATGGTGAATATAAATCTAATTTAAAAAATAGTCAGTTTGATTCTAAATTTTTTTTGGATTCTATTATTTTAAGTGAAAGTTTAAAATCTACTCAAATAGAGGGAACTCAAATTTCTCAGGATGATATGTATTATTTAAAGTATATGCCTAAAACTGATGAAACTAGTGAAATTCAAAATTTAAAAAAAGTTATAGAATATGCAAAAGAATATTTAAAAGATGATTGTTCTATTACTATGAAATTTGTGAATGATATACATAAAATTTTATTGGATAGTGTTAGAGGTAATGAAAAAGATCCAGGTAAAATCAGAACTATTCAAAATTGGATTGGTCCAAAGGGATGCTCTATCGATGAGGCTATATTTGTTCCACCTATTCCTGAAGATGTTCCATTGCTTTTAGATAATTTATTTATGTATATGAATGATGCTTTTATTGATCCTATTTTTGTAAATATGGCAATTTCTCACTCTCAGTTTGAAACTATTCATGCTTATAGAGATGGCAATGGCAGATTAGGGCGTGCTTTGATTCCTATTCAACTTGCTAGACTTACAGATGAAGAACCAATATTATTTTTGTCTGAAGTTATTGAATTATATAAACCTAGTTATCATAAGTTTTTAAATGAAAGTCGTAAGGGAAATATGGTGGGGTTTATTAAGTTTTTTTTACAGTGTATTATTGAACAATGTAATAATAACATTGCTAAAATAGAAAGAATTAAAAAAATATATAGTGAGGATATGGAAAAAATAAAAGTTCTTAACAGTAATGCTGTATATCGAATTATGCCTGCTCTTATGCACCAAATAGTTTTTACTAAAAAAGAGATTGAAGATGAATCTGGTGTATCTAGAAATACTGTTTCTACTATTATTGATAAATTAGTTGAATTGGAGATATTAGTTGTTGATTCTACTTATGCTAAATTAAGTTATCGTTATCAAAGAATTTATGATGTTTTTGTTGGTATTTAAAGTATCAAATCTGAATTATGGCAATGTAAAATAATTAAAAAATATGTTGTATTATTTCGATTTGTGTGTTGTTTTTTAAATAATAGAGGATACGAGATTAAGATATGTTTAAGAAAGTATTAGGTAAATTTATTAATTGGTTAATTTGTTTTGTTATTGTTTTTTCTATTTCAGTTACTATTTATTCATTTTATTTTTATAAAACTGAAATAGATTTGGTTGAATCTAGGGATTTAGAATCAAAAAGAGTGTGTTCTGATGATGGAGTAGTTGTTTCTTCTTCGGATGCTTGTAGTAAAATTTATATTGCTTTACATGATGAATATGAAAGAAATTTATATTATTATAAATATGCTTTTGTTTATAGTGTTTTAATAGGAGTAGTTGGAGGTTCTGGTTTATTTACTATTTATTATTTGGTTAATAAAAAAAGAAACTATTCTATTACTAAAAGAGATAAAAAATAAGAGTTTTTGTCAATAAAATATGGACTAAAAGATTTACATGTAAATCTTTTTTTGTTATAATATAAGAGAAATCAAATGAGGAAGACGGAAATATATGAAGTCTATAAGCGAGTTGGGTCTGGTGAAAGCTAACAAGAATAGTATATTTTAGATCACTTCTGATGTTTTTGTAATAAAACGGTATGCTCGTTATAGCAAATAAGTATTAAAATAAGGTGGTACCACGTGAATAACACGTCCTTTGGTAGCATCTTTTTATTATTAAGGGAGGTAAAATATGTTTAAAGAATTAAAAAAAGATGAGATAAGTAAAGTAGAAGAAAGTTTTTCTGAATTTTGGAAAAAGGAAAATATTTTAGAAAAAAGTATTAATAAGAATAAAGATTATTATGTTTTTTATGATGGTCCTGCTACTGCGAATGGATTTCCAGGTCTTCATCATATGGTTGCTAAGTTTATAAAAGATTCTATTTGTAAGTATCATAGTATGAGAGGTAAGAAAGTTCTTAGAAAAGTTGGATGGGATACACATGGTCTTCCTGTTGAACTTGCTGTTGAAAAAGAACTTGGTTTTAAGAATAAAACTGATATTGAAAAATATGGAATAGAGGCTTTTAATAAGAAATGTAAGGAAAGTGTTTGGAAAAATGAAAAAGCTTTTAGTGATTTAACTGTTAAAATGGGTCAATTTATTGATTTAGATCATCCTTATGTTACTTATGATAATAATTATATTGAAACAGAATGGTGGATTTTGAAGAAATTCTTTGATGAAGGATTATTTTATGAAGGACATAAAATAGTTCCTTATTGTCCAAGATGTGGAACAGGTCTTGCATCTCATGAAGTTGCTCAAGGGTATAAAGAAGTAAGTGTTGATACTGTAATTGTTACTATGAAAAAGAAGGATGAAGATGCATACTTTTTGGTATGGACTACTACTCCTTGGACTTTAATTGCTAATGTTGCACTTTGTGTTAATCCGGATGAAGATTATGTTAAAGTAGAGAGTATGGGATATAAGTTTATTCTTGCGGAAAAGTTAGTTTCTAAGGTTCTTGGGGAAGATGTTACTGTTTTGGAAAAATATAAAGGAAAAGATCTTGAAGGAGTGGAATATGAACAACTTATTCCAAGTTTAAGTGTTTCTAAGAAAGCATTTTATGTTACTTGTGATTCTTATGTTACCATGGAAGATGGTACAGGAGTTGTGCATTTAGCTCCAGCTTTTGGGGAAGATGATTCTAAGGTAGGTAAAAGATATGATTTACCATATTTAAATCCAGTTGGAGAAGATGGATGTTATAAAGAAGGTTTATGGAAAGGTATGAATGTTTTTGATGCTGATCTTGAGGTTATTAAATATCTAAAGAAAGAAGATAGACTTTTTAAGAAACAAAAAATAAAACATAATTATCCTCATTGTTGGAGATGTTCTACACCACTTATTTATTATTCAAAACCTAGTTTTTATCTTGAAGTTACTAAATTAAAAGATAAAATAGTTGATGCGAATAAAAAGGTTAATTGGTATCCATCTTATGTAGGAGAAAAACGTTTTGGTAACTGGCTTCTTAATTTAAATGATTGGGCAATATCTAGAAATAGATACTGGGGAACACCACTTCCTTTATGGAGATGTGAATGCGGGCATATGGAAATGATTGGTTCGCGTGAAGAACTTAAGAAAAAAGCAATAGAAAAAATACCAGATGATATTGATTTACATAGACCTTATGTTGATGATGTTCATATAAAATGTAAGTGTGGCAAGACTATGACTAGAGTATCTGATGTAATAGATTGCTGGTTTGATTCTGGTTCTATGCCTTTTGCACAGTATCACTATCCGTTTGAAAATGAAGAACTTTGGGAAACACAATTTCCAGCAGATTTTATTGCTGAAGGTGTTGATCAAACAAGAGGATGGTTTTATACTCTTCTTGTAATATCAGTATTTTTAACAGGAAAATCTCCTTATAAAAATGTCTTAGTAAATGATTTGCTTCTTGATGCTGAAGGTAAAAAGATGAGTAAATCTCGTGGTAATATTGTTGAACCATTTACTACTATGGAAAAATATGGAGCAGATACAGTAAGATTTTATTTACCTTATACTTCACCAGTTTGGACTCCACTTAAATTTGATGTAAATGGATTAAAAGAAGTTCATTCTAAGTTTTTTAATCCTCTTAAAAATACATATTCTTTCTTTGCACTTTATGCAAATATAGATAAAGTTGATCCTAGAGATTATAGTGTGTCTTATGATGATTTAGAAGAAATAGATAAGTGGCTTGTTTCTAAATATAATAAACTTGTAAAAGATGTTACTAGTTTCTATGAAGAATATGATTTACATAAAGTGGTTAAAGCTTTGACTTCGTTTGTATCAGAAGATTTATCTAACTGGTATATCAGAAGAAATAGAAAAAGATTCTGGGGTAGTCAGCTTGATAATTCTAAAAAGTGTGTTTATTATACAACTTATGAAGTGTTAAAAGGACTTTCTAAATTGATCGCGCCAGTTACACCATTTATTTCAGAAGAAATATATCAAAATTTAACTGGTGAAGAATCAGTTCATTTGGCAGAATTTCCAAGTTATGATGAATCTCTAATAAATGAAAGTATTGAAAAGAGAATGGATTTGGTAAGAGATTTGATTTCTCTTGGAAGAAATGTGCGTGAAGAAGAAAAAATAAAAGTTAGACAACCTATTCTTGAGGTTGTACTTGATGGTAAGAATAAATCTATTTTAGATGGACTTGAAGAATTAATAAAAGAAGAGTTAAATGTTAAAGAAATTGTTTTTGAAGATGATTTATCTAAATATATGAACTTTAAAGTTAAGCCTAATTTTAAAGAAGCAGGTAAAGTAATAGGTAATAAAATGAAAGATTTTGTTAAGTATTTAGATAATTTGTCTGATGAAGATATAAAACGAGTGAATAATAGAGAAAATCTTTCTTTTGAAGGAATAGAAATAACTTTTGAAATGTTGGACGTTAAGATTGAATCTAAAGAAGGAATGAAAGTTGCTATGGAAGATAATAATTTTATTATTTTAAATACTACTTTAACTGAAGATTTAATTAAAGAAGGAATTGCTAGGGAAGTTGTTTCAAAAGTTCAAAATTTAAGAAAAGAAAAAGATTTTGATATAGAAAATAGAATAAAACTTTATTATAATTCTGAAGATTATTTTGAAGAAGTTTTAAAAGATTATGGAGATTATATTAAAGATGAGACTTTAGCAGTAGAGATTATTAAAGATAATAATTTAACTAATAAATATAATATCAATGATGTGAAAGTGTATTTAGATGTGGAAAAGGTAGAAAAGTAATAATTTCTACTTTTTTCTTGCTCTATTATAACATTCTTTATATAATTATTATGGTGGTAGTATGATTTTTGATTTAAAAATATATTTTTTATTATTTCTTATATATTCTTTTGTTGGATGGGTTCTTGAGGTTATATATACTTTATTTACTGATAAAAAGTTAACAAACAGAGGTTTCTTTATAGGACCTTATTGTCCTATATATGGAGTAGGGGCATTACTTATTGTAATTTTTCTTTCTAAGTTTCAACAACATCCTTTTGCTTTGTTTATTCTTGCTGTTGTTATTTGTAGTGTTTTAGAGTATTGTACTAGTTATGTTATGGAAAAAATATTTAAGATTAGATGGTGGGATTATTCTAATAATAAGTTTAATATAAATGGTAGAATATGTTTGGAAACTATGATTCCTTTTGGAGTTATTGCATGTTTACTTGTTTATGTTATTAATCCTTTTTTGGTTTTAAATCTTAATAAATTATCTGAATCTTGTTTAGTAGTTCTTTCTTTGGTTTTTGGAGTTTTATTGCTTGCAGACTTTATTACTTCATTTAATATAATTAATAATTTTAAGAAAACAGTAAAAAATGTATCTGAGAGGGACAGAACAGAAGATATTAATAAATATGTTAAGAATCTTTGGTTAAAGAAGTCATTTTTGTATCGTAGGTTAATAAAAGCATTTCCAAAAATAGAAACTAAATTAAAAACTATGAAGAAAAATTTTGAAGATAAAAATAAAAAAGACTAAGCTTTGTGACTGTTGAAAACCTTAGTCTTTTTAAATTCAATAAATTCGTTGTATGCTTTTTCGTTTAATTTTGTATTTATTTTTGGTAATTTAAAGTTTTTGTCTTTTGATTTGATTAATTCTTCTAGAAAGTATTTTAAAAATTCTGGATTTCTTGAAAGAATAGGTCCGAGTACTTGAGTTCCATAGAAGTTTTTGTATTTTATTCCTTCTTCGTTGAATAAATAATTTTTATTGTTTTTTATTATGTCTTGATGATTCATAAATCCGTATATTGGTTTACATATATTATTTTCTAAGATTACTTCTTTTGATATTCTTTCTTTAGATCTTTCTGTTTCAAAATCAAATATGTTTAGAGCTTTTTCATTGCATAAAATTTTTCCAAACATTGAAATAGAGTTTCCTGTTGCTAGGAAGAATTTATTGTTTTCTATGTATTCTTTTATATCTTTTTTGTATTTTAATAAATGTTTTAAGCATAGCTCTCTATTTTCTTCAGTTGACGCGCCAAGTAGGATTAAATCATATTTTTTTATTTCTAGTTTATCTTTTATTGATTTATAGTCAATTGTATATTTTATATTTAGTTCATCTAAGTGATATTTTAAAACCTTTATGTTACCTGTATCTCCATATAGATTCATTAAATCGTAATATAAGCAAAGAATATTTATTTTCATTTGATCTCCTCCATAACTCTGTTAAAGTCATTGATATAGTCGAAGTTTAGTATTGCATATATGTCTCCTTTAGAGTTTTTTATGTCTTCTTTTGCAGAGTATAAATCTTTTTGTATTTTGATTTTTTCTTCTTCTATTCCGGCGTATTTTAATCTTACTGCTATGTCATATCTTTGTGGTCCTGCGACTATAAATGAATGAGTATTTTCTTTTAATAGTTCAAATTCTATATCATAAAGCCAAGATAGTTCATCCCAAAGATATCTTCTTGATATTTCTTCCCAGCCTATTACAATAGTTTTTTCTTTTTTATTATTGTAAGTGTAAAGTATTGACTGATTATATGTTGATGAGTTTTCACATTTGTTGTTAAGGACAAAAACTTCTCTTTTGTTAATTTGATAGTTACTATATATTTTTTTATCTTTGTTTAATTTTGATATAGCACTTGCTATTTTATTTTTATCTAGATTATATTCAGCTAGTACTGAGAATGCTGAGATAGTATTATATAAATTATAAAGCATATCGTTATTTAAAGTTATTTTATATTTTTTGTCTATAGTAATATCTTTACCTTTAAAATCTGTTATTTTATATTTTGGTTTTGGCATTTCAAATTTACATTTTTTGTTTGAACATTTATATTTTCCCAAGTCTTCGATGTGATAATATTCATAAGTTAAAGAACTATTACATTTTGGACAAATAGTGCAGTTAAGAGAGTTAAATAAATTATCTTTGTAAGAATCTTTTAACTTTTCTATACCGTAGTATGTAACTTTATTCTTTCCCTCTTTAACAAATTTTTGGAGTATGGGATCATTTGCATTTAAGTAAAGATGTACTTTTTCATCTAGTCCTTTTTCTATTTCTTCTATGATAAATTCTGGATGTCTTTGTCTTGGAGGTTGATCTCTTGTTACATTTGTTATAACTACATCTGTTGGTTTTATGATAGGTAGTACATATTTAATATATCTTTCATCCATTTCTAGTACTACAACATCTGTTTTTATTTTTCCTGTTAAAGAAGAGTTTTTAATTAAAGTGGTAATTACTCCGGTAGTTTGATTTCCGCCTTCTTTGTTGTGAGCGACAGTGTAGTTTAAACTTCTAAAAGCATGGGCTATTATTTTTGTTGTTGATCCTTTTCCGGAAGATCCTGTTACTACTATTACTTTGTCAGGTAATTTAAATTTTTTTAATATATTTTTATCTATTTGTTCTGCTATTTTTCCTGGGAAAGAACTTCCTCTTCCTAATGCTGTTGTAATTAACGCTACTAATTTTCCTAAAAAAATACTTATATATTTCATGTTAACACCTCTAGTAAAAGTATACCACAAAATGGAAAGTTTAACGTAAATATTTACATTTTTACCTTTTTGTGGTATAATATGTGCGATCAAAAGGGGGATTTGGTTATGGATAAAGAAGTTTTGTTTCGCGTTGTTAGAATAATTTTAGTTATTTTGTTTGTGTTTTTTGTATCTTCTGTTAGAAATGTTACTATGGAAAGTTATGAAGATGCAAATAAAATAGTTAATTCACTTAATGCATCTTTGCAAATTGTTAAAATTTCTGATGGTAAAATAATTGGCATGCCACTTTCAGATGAAGATGCTATTAAAAATGATGGTTATAAAATAAAAGTAACTAATTGGGGTAAAAGGGATAAGAAATTTACTATTGCTCTTATTAATGATTTGGATGACAATAGTAATTCTATCTCTTATACTGATATAAGATATCAAGTAAAAAAAGATAATGTAGTAGTGGTTACTGATAATTTAGATAGCAGTGGTTACTTATATAAAGACACACTTGCATCTTCTCATTATTCTAATTATGAAATAAAGTTTTGGATTGATGAGAATGTTAAAACAGATTTAAATGGTAAGAAGTTTTCTAGTAAAATAGCAATAATATAATGCTATTTTTTCTTTTTCGTGATATACTTTTTATAGGTGAGAAGTATGAAAAAAGTTAATAATTTGATAGAAATTAGAGATGAAAATTTAAAACAAAACTTTCTTAATAAACTTTCTGATGATTCTTTTAATAGTATTGTTAATAGTTTAGATATAAAACAAGAAAAACTTTATAAACATACTTCGGGTCTTGAAAATTCTGCTTTGGAGTTTAAAAATTGTTCTAGTTGTAAGGGACTTGGGTTTTGTAAAAATGAACTTTGTGGTTATATTAATTTACCTTTTGTTGATGGAGAAGATATAACTTTTAATTATAAGGCTTGTCGTTTTAAACAAAAAGAAATTAATAATAATAAATATAAAGAAAATCTTAATTTGTTTGATATGCCTAAAAGTTTAAAAGACGCTAAAATAAAGGATATATATACAGATGATGCTTCTAGAACGGAGGCAATAAAATATGTTATTAATTTTTTAAAAAACTATAAAAAAGAAGATATTAAAGGGTTATATTTACATGGTAATTTTGGATGTGGGAAAACTTATTTAATATCTGCACTTTTTAATGAACTTGCTAAAAAAGGAGAAAAGAGTGCTATTATTTATTTTCCTGAGTTTTTAAGAACTTTAAAAGCTTCTTTTCAAAAAAGTGAAGAAACAGATGTAACCTTTAGTGAAAAATATGAATATATAAAAAATATTCCTTTTCTTTTAATCGATGATATAGGGGCTGAAAATGTTTCAAGTTGGGGAAGAGATGAAATACTTGGAACACTTCTTCAATATAGAATGAATGAAAACTTATCAACATTTTTTACATCTAATTTAACTATGGAAGAGTTAGAAAATCATCTTGCTACTGGTAATAAAAAAGAAGAAAAAGTAAAAGCAAGAAGAATAATAGAAAGAATAAAGAGTTTAACTTTTGATGTAGAAATAATCGGAAAGTCAAGAAGATAGATGAAAATTAAAGAAAAGACTATACAAAGAATACTAGATTCTAATGATTCCCTTGAATTAAAAAAAGCTTTGAAGATAAGAAGAAGTAATGATTATTTTAAAGAAATTATTAATTATTTAGAAAAGATTGTTTACTATTATGATGATAAATATGTTGATGTAATATATAAATTACTTGATATAATTGATCAAGATATTGTTTTTACTGAGGATTATTTAGATAAATGTGATAAGATTATTCTTTTTAGAAAAAATTTTTCTAATTTAAATAGAATTCTTTCTAAAAAGAGTAAAAGTGATAGATATAATTATTACGAAATTAAAAATATTATAGATTCTTTAGATAAACAAGATATTTGTTTTGATAATGAAGTTAAAACTAGTAAAATATCTAATATTTCTTTTGACAGTCTTTTAGATTTTTCTTGGGGTATTTTGAAAAATTCTAGTATAGAAAACTTTGATATTGTTTGTAGAATACTTAATTATTTAGAAAAAGAATTAAGTATTAATACCAATGATATTTTGAGAAAGTGTGATAGTATAAGTGATATTAAAACTTTAATACAATATAAAATAGATATGATGAGTGATAATTATAAAAAAGAAAAAGAAAGTATAAATAATTATAATTATGTGCTTAGAAAATTAGAAAAATTAGAAGTTAATTTAAGAAAAAAAATAGAAGATGATTTAAATTTAAGAGAAGAAGAAAATGTTTCTTTTTATCTTTTAGAGAATTTAGAAAGAATTGTTAATAATTTTTCTGAAAGAAATGTTGATGCTGTTTATAAGATACTTGGACTTTTAGAAAAAGAAATTGTTAAAGATAATGATTCAAGTTATATGAAAGAAGCAGAAAAAATTCTTGAACTTAGGAAAAGTGTAGTAGATACAATAAAAAGTACTAAAAAGAATACTCGTAATAGTCATAGAAAATATTATTATTTAAGAGATATTGCTAATAAATTAGAAAATTTAGAGATAAATATTATATATAATATTAAGTCTTCTGAAGTTATTGCTAATTATAATGTAATAAAATATATTATTTTTGATTTAGAAAATATAAAGTATACAGAAAACTTAATAAATAATAATCCATATTTAATAAATGCTTTTAATTTAAATTCAGAAAATATCTTTTCACTTTTGGTGGATAAATATTTAGATCTTGTTAATAGTGATGAAAGATATTATAAAAAACTTTGTTATTATGATAAGACATTAGATTTGTTACTTAAAAATAAATTTATAAGAATAGATGATAGTGTTAAGAAAGAAAATATCAATAAGATAACTAAAATTTATAAAGATAGATTAATGTTAGGTAAGAGTAATGAGTTTATTAGTAGTTGGTATAAGAATTTAATAGATAAGATTAAAGATATTGAATATGTAAAAGATGAGAAACAGTTAAATAAAATGTATAATATTATTGTTCCTAAAGGTGAAGAACTTGATAATCCTTTGTTTTATAGTGAAAAAAATGATAAAGACTTTATTGTTACTATTGATAATTCAAAAGATGTTAATAAAGATGATGCTTTTTCAGTTAAGAGAATAGATGATGATTTATACAATTTAAAAGTTTATATAGCGGATCCTAATAGTTTGTTTAGTAATAGTTCTATTTCTATGAAAGATGCTAGAAATAATGCAGAAACTATTTATTTGTCAGATAAAGAAATAGAGATGTTTCATCCTTTAGTGGTTAATAATTATTTATCTTTAGATGAAGGTAAGAAGAGAAATGTAAAAGTTTATAATTATGTTTTAGATAAAAGAGGTAATTTTGTAGGATTTGATATAAGTAAAGAGAGTATTGTAGTAGATAAGAATTATTCTTATGATGAGGTTAATAGTTTATTTAATATTTGTTATGAAGAGGAAGAGGAAAAACTTATTGAGGATTTATCAAATATAAAAAATATTATAAATAAGCAGAATTCTCAAGATGTGTTTTTAAAAGAACTTGGAGTAAATGTTACTACTTCTGAAAGAATTGTTGCTAGTTTAATGATTTGTACAAATAGTAAAGTTGCAGAATATTTTGCTAAAAATGGGTATCCTTTTATTTATAGACATTATACAGATGATAGAGCTTGTATTGATAAAAGTATATTAGATAATGTTCCAAATTGTGAGAGAGAAAGATGTGATCATTTTTTAGAAGAAATAGGTAAGACTTCAAATAATGCTGTTTATTCTTTAGAAGGTAAAAATCATGATGGTTTAGGACTTGGATATTATTCTCATGTTACTTCTCCTAATAGGAGATATGCTGATATAATTGCTAATAGATGTATAGATAATTTTTGTTTTAGTGATTTAACTGATAAGCAAATAAAAGATTTTGAAAAGTATTTAAAAGATGAAGTTGATTATTTAAATGATCGTCTTGAAGGAATAAAGAATTATTATGATGATTATGCAA
>CAYVXN010000003.1:0-23540 GCA_964455135.1 uncultured Mycoplasma sp. | reverse complement strand
ATAATGTTTCATTAGATATTATCATGAAAAGTACAGGTTTATCTAAAGAAGAAATAGAAAAGTTAAAAAAAGTATCATAAAATTAACTAGTATATTGTATAAAACTAGTTTTTTTCTTTACATCTGTTATAATTAATATGTACTTAAGGAGGACTAGTTATGGCGTATATAAAAGGCAACTTTAGAAAATATATTTTTAAATCTGATAATGGATTTACAGTAGGAATAGTAAGAATTAGAGAAACTGATTTAAATATAAAAGACAGTACAATAACCTTTACTGGGTATTTTTCTGAACTTAATGAAAATGATCTTTATAGATTTGAGGGTGATCTTTTAAAACATGATAAATATGGAGAGCAATTTAATGTAACAAATTACGAAGTAGTTTTACCAGAAGATAAAGATCATATAATTGATTTCTTATCTAGTGAATTATTTAAAGGAATTGGAGAAAAAAAAGCTTCTAAAATAGTTGAAACTCTTGGAGTAGATTGTTTAACTCTTATTTTAGAAAATCCAAACTGTTTATTAGAAGTAGAGACAGTTACTGAAAAACAAAAAAACATAATTTATGATAGTCTATTAGAATACAAATCAAGTTATGATAAAATGCTTAATCTTACTAAAATAGGTTTTTCGATGAAAGATGCTTTAAGAATAGAAAAATACTATGGAAGTAATGTTGATGTTGTTTTAACAAGTCCTTATCAAATGATTGGAGAAGTAAAAGATATAACTTTTAGTAAAATAGAAAAAATTAGAAATAAACTAGACATCTCTATAGATGATTTAGATAGAGTATCTGCAGGAATAATTTATACTTTTGAGACTATTAGTTTTCGTACTGGTAATACTTATTTTTCTTATGAAGAAATAATTAATTTTTCTAAAAAACTACTAGGAGTAGAAGAAAGTGCTTTAACAAAAGGACTTAGTAATTTAGTAAAACTAGGTAAAATAATTATTGATGATGACAAGTACATCTTGATGGATTCTTATGAAAGTGAAAAATATATTGCTAGAAGAATAGCTCTTTTAACTAGAGATTTTGATGATTATGGTTATGAAGATGAAATAAATAATATTTCAGAAAAACTTGGTTGTGTTTTTAATAAAGAACAAAAAGATGCTATTAGTTCTGCTTTAAGATTTAATTTTTCTATAATAACCGGAGGACCAGGTACTGGAAAAACTACTATTATAAAAGCAATAACTAGTATCTATCGTGATATAAATAAATTATCTAGAAAAGATTTACTTGAAAGTTTAGTTCTTTTGGCACCTACTGGAAGAGCAAGTAAAAGAATGAGTATAGAAGCATCTCTTCCAAGCTACACAATTCATAGATTTTTAAAATGGCAGAAAGAAGAAGACACATTTTTAATAAATGAAGAAAATAAAAGTGAAGCAAAAATAGTCATAATAGATGAAGCAAGTATGTTAGATAATAATCTTTTTTACAACTTATTACTTGGTTTAAAACCAAATTGTAAAATTGTTATGATTGGAGATTCAAATCAGCTTCCTTCTGTTGGAGCTGGACAAGTTCTAAAAGACATAATTGAAAGTGATTGTACTCCGGTTACTTATTTAAAAAAATTATATAGACAAGATAAACATTCAAATATCAATCTTCTTGCACATGATATTATTGAAGGAAAACTAGATTTTTCAATATTTAACGAAAGTGATGATCTTACCTTTATTCCTTGTAATAAAGATAATTTAAAAGAAAAATTAGAAGAGTTTATTTTGACATATAAAGATTTATCTATTTATGATATTCAGGTTTTAGCACCGATTTACAAAGGTGATAATGGTATAGACGCTCTTAATATTTACATCCAAGAATTACTAAATAAAAAAGATGCTTTTAAAAATGAACTTTTATATAATGGAGTAATTTATAGAGAAACAGATAAAGTAATAGAACTTGTTAATAGCATAGAAGATAATGTCTTTAATGGTGATATTGGAGAAATAATAAGAGTAACTAAAAATAAAAAGAAAGAGATAACTTGTGATTTTGATGGTAATATAGTAAATTATAACCCGTCTACTTTTGAAAACTTTAAACATGGTTATGCTATTAGTATTCATAAAGCACAAGGAAGTGAGTTTAAAGTTGTTATCCTGCCAGTTTTAACTAGTTATAACTTTATGCTTTATAGAAAAATTATTTATACTGCGATTACTCGTGCTAAAGAAAAACTTATAATTTTAGGAGAAGCTGAAGCTCTAAAAAAAGCAGTAATGACTAATAGAGATGAAAATAGAAAAACTCTTTTAAAAAACTTTATAATAGATAGTATTAATCATTAATAAATGTTTATACTAGCTAAAGAGGTGATATTAATGAATAAAGTAGGTAAAACTGCTATGTATATGCTTGGTGCAGTATCTATTGCAGGAGCATCTTATTATATGGGACTTCCAAAGTCTAAAAAAGATAATCTTAAAGATAAAGCAAAAGAAATGATGAAACTAGATAAAAGTTTTATGGACGAATTATATTAAAAAAATAATTCTTATTTAACTAAATAAGGGTTTTTTTTTATGCTTTTTTTTGATATAATTTAGGAGGTGATTAAAGTGAGAAAAAGAAAAGAAACAGAAATTGATATTGAAAATTTAAACAGGGTAATAGTCTTAAGCAAAAAAATACTTAAAGTACTTTTTGTAGTGGTAATTCTAGCATGCGTACTTTTATCAGTTGTGCTATTTGATAAGTTCAATTTAGGTAACATAATTTTAAATGTTTTATCAGTAGCAGCACCACTTTTTATTGGTTTTGTAGTGGCATGGCTTTTAAATCCTGCGGTTACATTTTTAAATAAAAAAGGTGCTAAAAGAGGACTTGGATCAGTATTTGTATTTGCGATGTTCTTAATTGTTGTTTTCTTAATAATTAAGTTTATGCTTCCAATGCTGTACAAACAAATTAATGAATTTATTGAAATTATACCATCATTATTTTTACAAGTTACTAATTTTATTCACGAAAACTTTTTAAAACTTAATGCTACAGGATTTGATTTTACTGGGGTTGAAAGTAAAATATACGATGCTTTAGAAAACTTTGGAGCAGATCTTACTACTAAACTTCCATCTTTAATAATCGGAGGTGTTAGCAGTGTTATTTCTAGCGTTTGGGCACTTCTTCTTGGATTTATCGTAGGATTCTATTTATTAATTGATTTTGATGGAATGAAAAAAATATTTAATATTGTACCTAAAAAATATAAAAACACATTTCGTAAACTTATGTATGATTTAGATTCAACATGTAAAGATTTTGTTCAAGGGACTCTTCTTATTTCATTTGTAGTTTTTGTAATAACAAGTATTTTATTTGCAATAATAGGACTTCCATCTCCAATGTTATTTGGGCTTATCTGTGGTATTACTAATATCATTCCTTATATTGGTCCTTGGGTTGGGGGAGCAATTGCTGCTATCGTAGGATTTACAGTTTCTCCTTTAGTAGGAATCTTAACAATAGTAATAGCTTTTGTATCTCAACAAATAGATGGAATTATATTGCAACCACTTATCATGGGAAAAACAATGAAGCTTCATCCAGTTACAATTATGATTGGATTACTAGTTTTTGGATACTTCTTTGGAATGCTTGGAATGATTATAGCAACTCCAACAATTGCATGTATGAAAATAATAATTATGTATATTAATGACAAATATAAACTAAAAGATAAAATAGTAAATGCAGAAGTTAAAGGAGAAGAATAAGATGAGAGTTATTTTAATCGGAGGTAAAGCTAGAAGTGGCAAAGATACTCTAGCAGATCTATTAATAGAAACTTTAGAAAAACAAGGAAAAAAAGTTTGTAAAATCCAAGTAGGACAATATATCAAATATTATGCCGTGAAATACTTTGGATGGGATGGACAAGAAGAAACAAAACCTCGTGATTTATTAATAGAACTTGGAACTGAAGTAATAAGAAAAAAAATAGATCCAGATTTCCATATTGATAGATTAATCCAAGATATTAAAGTCCTATCTTACTTTTATGATACATTTATAGTGTCAGATATTCGTTTTCCAGTAGAAATAGAAAAACCAAAAAAAGAATTTGATAATGTTATTAGTATAAAAATGATAAGAAATAGTGATGAATTAAATGAAACTCAAAAAAGTCATATCACAGAAACAGGACTTGATAGTTTTAATAGCTTTGATTATGTAATTGAAAATGAAGGAACACTTGAGGAATTACAACAAAAAGCTATAGATATTTTAAAAGAAATAGGTGATTAAGCATGAAAAAGTTTAAAGCAAATGAATTAAAAAAAGAATATATAGAATTTTTTAAAAGTAAGAATCACAAAGAAATAAAAAGTGCGTCTTTAATTCCAGAAAATGATTCATCAGTTTTATTTACAACTGCAGGGATGCAGCCTTTAGTACCTTATTTACTTGGGGAAAATCATCCAAGTGGAAGAAGAATAGTTGATTCTCAAAAATGTTTAAGGACTGTAGATATAGATGATATCGGAGACAGTTCTCATTTAACATTTTTTGAAATGCTTGGAAACTGGAGTCTGGGAGATTATTTCAAAGAAGAATCAATTGAATATAGTTTTGAATTCTTAACAAAACATTTAATGATTCCAATAGAAAAACTAGCAGTAACAGTTTTTCAAGGAGATGAAGATGCTCCAAGAGATGAAGTAAGTGCTAAAAAATGGGAAGAACTTGGAATAAAAAAAGAAAATATTTTTTACCTTCCAAAAGATCATAACTGGTGGTGGGCTGGAGAAGAAGGACCATGTGGACCAGATACAGAAATCTTTTATATATTTGATAAAGAAAAATGTTGTGAAGAATGTTCTCCTGCTTGTGATTGTTCTAAGTATATGGAAATATGGAATAATGTTTTTATGGAGTATAATAAAACAAAAGAAGGACTTATTCCATTAAAACAAAAAAATGTTGATACCGGAATGGGTCTTGAAAGAATAGTAACTGTATCTCAAAATAAAAATAGTGTTTACGATACTGATATATTTGAAAATACTATGAATAAAATAAATGAACTTAGTAAAGAAGACAACATAATAAGTAAAAGAATAGTAGCAGATCACCTAAGAGCAGCCTCAATGCTAATAAATGATGGAACGCGTCCAAGTAATGTAGATCAAGGCTACATCCTTAGAAGACTTATAAGAAGAAGTTTAAGACATATGCGTAAACTTGAAATAGAATATTCATTAACTAAAGAAATAGTACAATCTATTACATTAGATTTAGAAAATCAAATGGGTACAATAGAAAAAGATCTTATTTTACAAACAATAATAGAAGAAGCTAATAAGTTTAGTAAAACCTTAAACAAAGGATTAAAAAAATTAAATGAAGAAATTAATAATGCAAAAGACTCTCTTTCTGGAGAAATAGTATTTAGACTTTATGATACTTATGGTTTTCCACCAGAAGTAACTGAAGAAATAGCTAAAGAACATAATTTAAAAGCTGATATGGAAACCTTTAACAATTTATTCAAAAATCATCAAGAAAAAAGTAGACAAGCTTCAACTGCTAAGTTTAAAGGTGGTCTAAAATCAACCGGAGAAATAGAAACTAAGTATCATACTGCAACACATTTACTCAATCAAGCTCTAAAAGAAGTGCTTGGAGATCACATTCATCAAAAAGGATCAAATATAACAGAAGAAAGACTTAGATTCGATTTTTCTCATCCAGAAAAAGTTTCTAAAGAAGATTTAAAAAGAGTTGAAGATATAGTAAATCAAAAAATAAAAGAAGATTTACTAGTAACATATAAGGTTATGTCTAAAGAAGAAGCTGTATCTTCTGGAGCAGAAGCTATGTTTATTGATAAATACGGAGACGAAGTTAAAGTCTACTCAATTGGGGATTTTTCCAAAGAAATTTGTGGTGGCCCTCATGTTAAATCAACTAAAGAACTTGGACACTTTAAAATAAAAAAAGAAGAATCATCTTCAAGTGGAGTAAGAAGAATAAAAGCTATTCTTGAGTAATTCGGAATTATTGAAAAGAAAAATTATAAAAACAAATAACATAATAATATAAATATGTAAAGAAATTTTACATAAAATAAAAAAGTAATACTTAAGTTTAATGCCTAAATACTTATTTTGATTCTAGAATTTCTAATGGGGATTAAACCCAAATATAGAAAGTAGAAATACTTTCTTGAAAAATAGTACATTTATTTTTTTCTGATAATAAAATACCAAAACCTATAAACAAATGTT
This sequence comes from uncultured Mycoplasma sp., assembly GCA_964455135.1. Taxonomy (GTDB): domain Bacteria; phylum Bacillota_I; class Bacilli_A; order RF39; family UBA660; genus UMGS1449. Next base: position 17,273 of record CAYVXN010000003.1, on the reverse strand, counting down.
GTTTATAGGTTTTGGTTAATTTAACGCTTCTTTATATATTGTTTTATTATATTTATGTTGAGTTACTTTTAATTCTTTTAATTTATCATCATCTATTAGCATAAATATGTCTTCTAGTTTTTGAATTCCCGTTGAAGTAACTGGATCATCCCAAGTTAAATCTAAATGTAACCATTTATTGTTGATTTTAACTAAGTTCCAAATGTGCTTATCACTAGCTATTTTATAATTATCAATACCAAATTCATATAAGAATATGGCCATTGCATCAGCATAAGCACTACATAACCCAACTCCGTCTATTAAGATGTTATTTGCTTTGTTATAACTTTGATTAGGGTTTTTCTTTCTTATTTCGTCGGTCGCGTATTTTCCATTATTAATTATGTAGTCGTGAATTACTTTGATTTTTTCTTCATTAGTCATGTTGTTTTTGATCTTGTTTTTTATAATTTTATTGATTTTATTATTAATTTCAATTATATCTTGTTCATCATATACTTTATTAATTTCTAAATCTATTTGTCCATATTCATCATAAGAGGTATTTATGCTTTTGAAAGAATTAAAAGGATGAACAAAATTATTAATATTAGATAAAGTTTCTTTATTTTCTATAAGTTCATTTACATCGTTTGTACAGTCTTTGTAATTATCATCGCAGTAAAAAGTGAATTTATCTGTACCACTGTTGATTATGGTATAAAAAATATTAAGAAGATGATTTTTATCTTTTGCTATAAAATCATTAGTGTTCTTTACATAAAAATAATCTTTATCTTTATAATATTCATTTTTTTGAATTGTTATATTTTCTTTTACTTTCAAAACATTTTCTCTATAAAAAACATATATTTCATCTTTATGATAATGTCCTAAATAATAAAATCCTCCGATTATCATTAGTGTTATTAGTAAAACAACTATTATTTTTTTCATGTTATCACCTGTCATTATTTTAGCAAAAAAAAATAAAGTAATCAACTATATATTACTTTATATTATTTACAGCTTTTGACAAATTTGATTTATCTCTAGCAGCTTTATTTTTATGAACTAAACCACTTTTTACTGCTTTATCAATTTTTTTATTTGCAACTTTTAAATTTTCTTCAGCAAGATTTTTGTCTCCTTGCTTAGAAGCAAGTTTTACTTTTTTAATAGCAGTTCTCATACTTGCGATTTTATCTCTATTTCTTTCTTTTTTAATAGCATCAGTTTTTACTCTTTTTTTAGCGCTTTTAATATTTGGCATTTTTTCACCTCACTTTTTTTGACACTTTAAATTTTAACAAAAAACTTATGAAAAAGCAAACAAAAATGGTAATTTTCTATTATTTTTTTTAAAATAGTATTATTTTTATTATAAATACCACACTAATAAAGGTGATTTTTATGAAAGAAGTAGATTTATCTAAGTATCAAATTAGAACTGATTTAGTAGTAGATTTAACTCCGGAAGACTTTGAATTTGAAAAAAAATATGAATATAAAGATGTTTTAGTAAGTAATATAAGTCTTAATGAAGAGAATTCTTTGAAGTTTAATAAAAAGAAAGGTGATTATACTACTATTTATTTTGATGATGTAACTGATACAACAAATTTTAACAATGTTTTGAAGGTGTTGATAGATGAAATTAGTAAAATGCTAAGAACATGTAAAATAAAAGATGGAGATTCTTGTATGATAATTGGTCTTGGTAATGAAAAATCAACTGCAGATGAACTAGGAGTAACTTCTGCTAAAAAAGTAACAGTTACTAAGCACATTTATGATCTTACTGGTTTTTTAGAAGATGGTTATCGTATTACTACTTGTCTTATTCCTGGGGTGATGGGAACAACAGGAATTGAAACTAGTGATATTATTAATTCTGTTGTTAAAGAGGTAAATCCAGATTTTATTTTAGTAATTGATGCATTAGCAAGTGATTCAATAGATAGGTTATTAAAAACTATACAAATTACTAATACTGGCATTAATCCTGGAAGTGGAATAGGTAATAATCGTAAAGAAATATCAAAAAATATTTTTGGGATTCCTGTTATAGCAATTGGAGTACCAACTGTTGTAGATGCTACTACAATTGTAAGCGATACAATTAATTATATGAAAAAACATTTTAGTTATAATATTAAAAATAAAGATAGTTTAGTTGATAAATTAATTCCAGAGGGTAGAGTAAATTATTTAAAAAATAATAATTATACATTATCTAAAGAAGAATCTTCTTATTTTCTTGGGGCTCTTGGAAATTTATCTAATTACGAGAAAAAACTATTAATAAATGATGTTCTTACTCCGATAGGTTATAATTTGGTAGTAACTCCTAAAGAAATAGATCTAGTAGTTCTTAAATTAACTGATTTAATAAGTACTGCTATTAATAAAAGTATCCATAATATATCGACAAAAAAAGTTTAAGTTTTGTATTATAATTGCTATGGTGATTTAAATATGAACAAAGTAAAAATATTTTTTTGTCTTTTTTTATTTATTTTATCTTTTTTTTATTTAGGAAATCTTTTAAGTGAAATTGACATTTTATCTTTTATTTTAACTGATAACAAAAAAGAATTTGTTTTTGATACTATTACTAGTAATAATTTAAAAAGTCCATTAAAATCATTAGAAGATACTAATCAAGATGAAATAGTTAATAATGAAACTTTTATAGAAAAAGAAAATAATAATAAAAAGATGTCTTTGCCTTTAATATACATTTTTAATACTCATGAAACTGAAGAATATGCTGGTAGTATTTATAATATAACTCCTACTGTAAAAACTGTAAGTGATATTTTAAAAGATGAACTTGATAGTTTAGGAATATCTTCTATTTCTGAGGGAAAATCTGTAACTAAAGAGGTGAAAAAAAGAGGACTTGATTATACAGGGACTTATGAAGTTAGTTTTGAGTATTTAAAAATGAGAAAAAAAGAAAATCCTACTTTAGAATATTTCTTTGATATGCATCGTGATTCTGTTACAGGTAATGCATCTAAAATAACTATAAATGGTAAAAAATATGCTAAACTTATGTTTTTAATTGGCACTAAGAATGAGAATTATAAGAAAAATGAAAAAAATATAAAAATAATGGAAGGATACTTAAATAAACATTATCCAGGATTGGTTAGAAATACATATTATCAAAAACATAGTGCTTTTAATCAGTTCTATAGTGAAAAAATGTTTTTGATAGAATTAGGGGGTCCTGATAACACATTAGAAGAAATTTATAATACTACTGTTTCACTTTCTAAGGCTATAAAATATTATGTGGAGGAATCTTATGAAAAATAAAGTCTTTTTATGTATTCTTTTGTCTTTGTTTATCTTTTTTATTATTCTTTTATTGGCGCAATCTCAAGGTTATTATAAAAATAGAAATGAAAAGGCTAAAATTTTAACTGAAGAACAAATAATAAATTTTGAAGAAGATATTAAAAATGGTAAAAAAATAGATATTAAAAAATATGTTCTTTATGAAGATAAGGATTATTCAAATAAGATTAGTAAAGATGTTTATAGAATTTCTTTAAAGCTTGAGAATATAGTAGATTCTGCGATAAAAATGGTTTTTAATGGAGTAGGTTCTTTAGTTAGTGAATAAATTTCTTGAAAAAAACTATTGTTTATAGTATGATTTAATTGGTGATAAGATGGAGTTTAGAAATAAAAAAGTTTTAGAATTTGGAGCTTTTTTTCTGATTATTATGTCTTTCGTAGTGATGGGATATTATACTTATCATAGTTATTCTAAGCAAAAAGAAAAAAGTAGTGAAGTTATAAAAATAGATAATTATTATAATCCGGATTATTTATTTAATAATGACTATATAAAATTAGCTGATACTATAGATAGTTTTAGTGATGAGAAAAAAGATATATATATGTATTTAGATAAAGATAATACTTTTTATATAAAATACACTAATGGAAACATTTCCTATAATAAACATATTACTAATCTTCCAAAAGGAAAATTGTCGGTTTATTACAATAATTTATATGATGATTACTATGAGTTAGTAGCAGTTTCTGATGAAAAGGATTTATATTATGTGACATTTAATCTAAAAAGCAAGAAAAATTATACTTTTTATAAAATAAATGGAAAAGTTAATAGTGTTTATGTTCCTAGTTATGATAAGGGAAATGTATATGTAAATAAGACAGATAAATTTGTTACTAATTTTATTTTTTCAGATAGTGATAATAATTTAAAATATTTAGATTATAAAAAAAATGAGTATTATTTAAAAGATGATTTTGAAAGTGTAAAACCTTATTTTGATTATATTTGTGTTAGTGATAGTTTTTCTGTTTGTGATAATACTATGATTTATCAAACTTTTGAGAATAAGTTGATTTATAAATTTAACAATAAAGTAGTTAAAAATGAATCAGGAGAAGAAATAATTGTAAAAGATATGTTTGCTACTTTTGAGATAGATTCAAAGAAAATAGTTAATCTTGATAATATTTCTTTTGATGAGTTAAATAAAAAATACGATTATAACTTTATAGTGTATGTGGTAGATAAAGAAGATAATTTTTATAAATTAGAACTTAATAAAAAAGTGTTAAAAGAAAAACAAGAAGTTAGCGCTGTTGTTAGTTCTTTAGAAAAAGTAAAACAAATTGTTATTAATTCTAAAGATGGTAAATCAAAAGATGTTCATGTTGTATATATTGATGGTGAAGAAACAAAAATAACTGAAGATTTAAATAAAAAGATAGTTACTTCAACTGTTTATGATAAAAATAAGGATAAGTTAATTGAAACTAGTTAGTATAGTTTGTGTTATACATAATTTAAGAAATTCTTGTTCTTGTATTTTGATTATGTTATAATGGTACCAGATACTATAAGAGGTGTATTATGAAGGATGGAAAGCTTAATAATAGACAATTTGTAACTATTGCAATTATAATAATGTTATGTGGTATTGCTATAGTGGGTCATGATTATTTTATGGCTAAAAGAGCAAATGCTTATGAAAAAATGAGTATATTATTATCACAGGAACCTGAATATGTTGATAATTCTAATGATAGAGATAATACCCCTTCTAGTGGAGATACTTCTGGTAAGGTAAAGAAGAAAAAAGTTACTTATAATTACGTTGGCAGACTTAAAATTCCTTCAATTAATTTTAATAGAGGTTTTGTAGCCTATGGTTCATCTGGAAATAATGTTGATCAAAATATTGCTATTTTAAAAGGTTCTACTTATCCTGATAAAGCATATAGTAATTTTATACTAGCAGGTCATAATGGTTCAAGATGGAATGCCTTCTTTTCTAATTTGGATAAAGTTAAATTAGGAGATAAAGCTTATGTTACATATAAAGGTAAAGAGTATCGTTATAGTTTGGTAAAAAGATATAAAGATAGACAGGGTGATGGTGTAACTTTATATAGACATAGTAATAAAAAACATCTTACTTTAATTACTTGTAGTAGACCAGATTATAAGACTTATTATTTAGTACTTGTTTTTGAATTGTTTGAAGAAAAAGAAATATAAAAGGGAGGGATAAAAAATGACTGAATTTTCGTTTTGGGATAGAATTAAAACAATCTTTGAAATGATTTTTTCATCTACATTTTTTATCTGTCTTTTTATTATTTTTATTTTGACTATAGTTATTTTAGTTATTAATTCTAAAATGAAGAGTAAAATACCAAAATATGCTTCTATAGGAGGATATTTAATAATTACTATTTTTGTTTTTGTAAAATATGGTAGTTATGTTTTATCGATAAATGATAGTGTTGTTGAGAAATTCTTTTCTGCTATGTATTTTCCAAATTTAGTTGTTTATTTATCTATGCTTTTGATTTCACTTCTTCTTTTAGCTATTAATTTTATTAATAAAAATTTTTCATTTGTTACTAAAATATGTAATGTTTTTTGTTTCGGTTTAATTTGGTTTTTCTTTGTATTAGTTTTAGATCTTGTTAAATCTGAAGGAATTAATGTTTATGAAATTACTGAAATATATTCGAATGAAACTTTAATGATTTTGCTTCAAGCTAGTATGTATGTTTTTGTTGTTTGGCTTGGTATTCTTCTTATGAATTTGGCAGTTAGAAAAATATCTAATAAATTAGATTTTAAGGAGATAACTAAAGTAGTATCAGTGTCAGATATTGAGATTAGTGATGAGGAAGAAATAAGGGATTATACAGATGAAGAATTTCGTGTTGGCTTTTTAAATCAGAAAAGATTAAGTAAAGATGAAGAAATTAAAGAAATTTTGAAACATAAAGATATAAATTTTTAGTTTACGCATAACAAGTGTCAAATATTTTACACTTGTTCTTTTGTTTTATTTTTGTTTTTGTTATACTTATTTATGATAGGAGTGATGATATGGCGCTTGTTAATGTCAGTAAAATTATTCGTGATACTACTTTAGATCTTAAAGTTGTAAATAATATAAAGGCTTTAGGAATTGATATGATTTCTGAAGCAGGTTCAGGTCATCCTGGTATTGTTCTAGGAGCTGCCCCTATAATATATCGTTTATATAGTAAACATTTAGTTTTTGATCATACTAATCCAAATTGGATAAATAGAGATAGGTTTGTTATGTCTTGTGGTCATGGTTCTGCACTTTTGTATGCGACACTATTTATGAGTGGGTTTGATTTAACTTTACAAGATTTGAAAGAGTTTAGAAAATATGCATCAAAGACTCCGGGTCATCCTGAAGTTAATGTAACCCCTGGGGTGGATGCTTCGACTGGCCCTCTTGGACAAGGATTTGCTACTGCGGTAGGTATGGCTATTGGAGAATCTTATTTAAATCAAAAATTTAAATATTTAAAAAGTACACTTATAAGTCACTATACATATGTTTTGGTAAGTGATGGTGATTTAATGGAAGGTATTTCTTCTGAAGTAGCATCCATTGCTGGTACATTAGGGCTTGGTAAATTAATAGTGTTATATGATTCTAATGATGTAAGTTTAGATGGAAAAACAAATGGTGTTTTTGAAGAAGATGTACTGGAAAAGTTTAAATCAATGGGTTGGGATACTCATTATTTAGAAAATGCTTATGACTTTGATACTTTTGATAGTCTTATAGAAAAAAGTAAAAGTACTTTAGATAAACCATCAATTATAAAAATAAAAACAATTATAGGAAAAGATTCTAAATATCAAAATACTAATATAGTTCATGGTAAACCTCTTTCTAAAGAAGATACAAAAAATATAAAGAAAAAACTTGGTATTAGAGATGTGCCATTTACAGTGCTTTCAGATGCTTGTAATTATATGAAAAGTATGATTGATGAAAGAAATAAAGCAGTTATTAATAAATGGAATAAAACAGAAGAGAGGTTACTTAGTAAATTTGATAAGAAATTAATTAAAGATTATGAAATGATTAAATCAGGAAAATATACTATAGATTTAAAAAATAATATTTTTAAATTTAGTCCAGAGAAGAATTATTCTGGAAGAGATATGTCTAATTATATTATTAATAAATTAAGTAATAAAGATATTATGTGTTTAACAACTGATACTGCTAGTTCTACAAAAGCTTATTTTAAAGACGAAGATTATTTTTCTAAGAAAAGTAAAACTGGTAAAAATATTGCATGTGGTGTTAGAGAACTTGGTGCAAGTGCTATTGCAAATGGTCTTTCTCTTATGGGAATAAGAACTATATCTTCAACGTTTTTATCTTTTTCTAATTATATGATTCCAAGTATAAGAATGGCTAGTTTAATGAAATTAAATAATATTTATTTATTTACGCATGATAGTGTTTTAGTGGGAGAAGATGGTCCAACTCATCAACCGATAGAGCAGATAGATATGCTTAGATTAATTCCTGGTGTTTCTGTATTTAGACCAAGTGATAGAAATGAAATGATTGGAGCTTATAAGAAAGCTTTTTGTAGTGATTATCCTTGTGTTATTGTTGCTAGTAAAGATATTTTACCAATATGTAATTATACAGATATAAATAAAACACTTTTGGGTGGATATATTTTAAAAGGAAATTTAAATAGTAAGGTTTGTATTATTGCTAGTGGTTCTGAAGTTGCACTTGCTCTTGATATTAGTGATTCTTTGGAAAAACATATGGTTGATTCTATGGTAGTTAGTATGCCTTCTTTGGAGGAATTTTCAAAATTAAAAAAAGAAGAACAAGAAAAAATACTACCTAGAGATAGTATTAAAGTAGTACTTGAGTTATCTTCTTGTTCAAGTTATTATAAATATCTTTCTCCTGATGATTTAGTGTTTAATGTAACTAATTATATGAAAAGTGGTAATAAATATTCAATAATTCATAGGCTTTCTTATGATACTGAAACTATTACTAAAGAAATTATGCAAAGAATGTAGGAGCATTATCTGTTTCTACTTTTTTTTGAGGACTATTAGTAGTTTGCTTAGTAACATTATTAGATGAATCACTATTATCTTTAGAGTTTATTTCTTTAACTACTCTAAACATAGTTCTAGCATTATTCCAAATTGGTTTTACTTGATAAAAGACTGGTATAGCTTGATTTATTACTCCAAGTGTTTTACTTGCACCATTTAAAAGAGAAGAAAAGGTTATTTTTGATGCTCCAGTTGCTGTTGCACCAATACTTCCGGCTTTTGCAGATCCAAAAAGTGAACTTATTCTTGGCACTGCTGACGTAGCCCCCGGGATCATTCTGACTGGAGCAGTATTTGCGATGTTTGAAAATATTGGAGCAGGACTTCTCATGAATGATGGATTTGGATTGAAATTATAGTTATAATTATTATTCATAGTAAACCTCCTAATATAATTTATGATATTTTATTAAAAAAGCGACAAGTTTTATGTTTTTATGTTTTTTCCAAGTTGACTATATTTCTTTAATGGGTTAAAATTAATATGTATAATAAGCGGAGGTGTTATAAATGAATGAACAAGATCAAAATTTGAATACGGATACTTTAAATGGAAATATTAACAATGATCCTCAGTCTAGTGAAATTGTTGAACCACTTCAAGATAATCAAAATATGAATGCTAATCAGACTAATGGTAAAAATATACAAGAAAATAGTAGTGATGCTCCGACTGAAAAAGTGTTAGTTTCTACTAAAGAGGGAATGAAAGCTGATACTTTGAAAAGTAAAAAGGTGAAATTCAAATATAGAGTAGAAAATCAAAAAGGAAAAAAATTCTATGGATATTTAGATGCTTATAGTCAAGCTGAAGTTGTTTCTTATTTACAAAATGAAGGTTATAGAATAATTAAAATAGAACCACAAAATTCTGTTTTGGATATGAAAATAGGAGGAAGTAAGTTAAGTTATTCTGAACTTGCATTTTTGCTTACTCAACTTTCTACTTATTTAAAAGCTGGTATTCCTTTAATTGAATCAATAAGAATTTTAGAAAAACAGTCTACAAAACCAGATAAAAAGAGAATATATTCTAATATAATTTATGAATTATCTAAAGGAGAAAGTTTTTCAAATGCTTTAATTTCACAAGGATCAACTTTTCCGCCTCTTTTAATTAATATGGTTAAAACAGCAGAACTTACAGGTGATTTGCCAGAAATACTAGATGATATGCGTGATTATTATGAATCAATAGATAAAACTAGAAAAGCTGCGATTAGTTCTATGATTTATCCTTCTATTTTATTTATTTTTGCTATTTGTGTTTTAGTCTTTATTTTAATGTATGTTATTCCGAGCTTTGTTCGACTTTTCGAACAACAAAACGCAGAACTTCCTGTGATTACAAAAATAGTTTTAGCTGTAAGTTCATTTTTGACTTCTAATAAATTTATTATTTTAGGTGTTTTAATTGGATTAGTTTTAGGATTTATATTACTTTATAAATATGTTAAACCATTTAGAAAGACTATGCAGACTATTGCTATGAAATTACCTGGTTTTGGACAAATAATAATTTATAGAGAAGTTGCTATGTTTACTAAAACATTTGCTTCGCTTTTAAATCATAATGTATTTATAACTGATTCAATGACTATTTTAAGTACTGTTTCAAGCAATGAGGTATTTAAAGATATTATAAATGAATCACTTGAATTTTTATCAAAAGGTGCTAAAATTAGTGATGCTTTTGAAGATAAGTGGGCTTTTCCTGTAGTTGCTTATGAAATGTTAGTTACTGGGGAAAATACAGGACGCCTTCCTATGATGATGAGTTATGTTGCTAATTATTATCAAGATTTACACGCTAATTTGGTTAAGAGAATCAATACATTTATTGAACCACTTTTAATTATCTTTATTGCGGTAATTGTAGGAATTGTTGTTATTTCGGTAGTAGTTCCAATGTTTGATTTCTATGGAACAGTGTTATAGGAAGTATTATGGAAATAGTATATTTAATATTTTTCTTTATACTTGGTTTAGTATTTGGATCATTTTATAATGTAGTAGGATTAAGACTTGGAGCAGGGGAAAGTTTAATAAAACCAAGAAGTCATTGTACTAAATGTAATCATGTTTTAAGGTTTTATGAATTAATACCAGTTATTTCTTATGTGGTCTTAAGAGGAAAATGTAAAAAGTGTAAACAAAAAATAAGTATAATGTATCCTTTAATTGAACTTTTTACTGCAGTATTATTTGCTCTTAGTTATTATGTTTATGGATTTTCATTTGAACTTATTTTATCTATTATTATATGTTCATTATTTGTAATAATTATTGTAACTGACTTAAATTATTATATTATTCCAGATAGTATTATAGTAGTATTCGGACTTCTTATATTTATTTATAATATAATTACAAAAGGATTTTTGGATGCTTGTTCTTATGCTTTATTTGGATTTATTATGTTTTTATTTATGTTTGCTTTAATGAAACTTGGAAATGCACTTTTTAAACAAGAGAGTTTAGGAGGTGGAGATATTAAGTTAATGGGTATTTTAGGAATGATTTTTAAACCGCTTTTATCACTTGCTTCTTTAACTCTTGCAGCTTTTTTAGCTCTTCCATGCTCTTTGTATTTAATGTTTAGACATAAAGATAAAGTTATTCCATTTGGTCCATTTATAGTTGCAGGTTTTATTATTATAATGCTTACAGGAATAGATGTTAAAGATATTATAGATTTTTTAGTGAAATATTAAATAAAGGGGTAAAATCCTTTTTTTTTGTTTATACTAATTGTGGTGAGTGATATGAATGTATTAATAACAGGGGCAACTTCAGGAATTGGATTTGCATTAACTGAAAAATTAATAAAAAACGGTCATAAGGTTTTTTTAGGAGTCCATACAAAAAATGAAGTTAAGACTACTTTGGAAAAAGTAAAAGAAATAGACTATCAAGATAGAGTTACTGTTTTGAAACTGGACATAACAAAGAAAGATGATAGAGATATAATAAAAAGTTTAGACGTAGATTGTTTAGTGAATCAAGCTGGGATAGGTATTGGAGGTTCTTTGCTTAATATGAAAATTTCTGATATTAGAAAAAATTTCGAAGTAAACTTTTTTGGAACTCTTGAAATGACTAAACTTTATATAGAGTCTAGAAAAAACAAAAGTGGTAAAGTTTTGATAACTTCCTCTTTAGCAGGACTTTTACCAATTCCTTTTTTAGGTAGTTATTGTAGTACAAAATCAGCTCTTATAACAATGGCAACTTGTTTGAAAAAAGAAATAAAAAAGACAAATTTGGATATTAAAATAAAATTAATAGAGCCTGGAGCATATAAAACAGGATTTAACCAAATAATGATAGAAAGTAATAATATTTTAGATGGAGAAATGTTTAATCAAAGTTTAGAAAGTATTAGTAAGACTATAGAAGATAAGTTTTCTTTAGTAGAGAAAAAGAATATTTCTAGAATAGTAAATAAAATGTATAAGGCAATAGAATCTAATTCTAATAAATTAGTATATCGTTCACCATTTATTCAAGTGTTGGGAGCGAAATTATATATGATGTTTTTCAAGTAAACAAAGTGTAAAGTTTTGTACAAGCTATTTACAAAACAAAATGTATATTGTAGACTTAAATTAGAATAAAGAGGGAGCCTAAGTTGCTTACTTTTATTTAGAAGCAGTAATGCTTCTTTTTTTAATTGTTAATCAAATTTAATTTTATAAAAAATTCCTTGAAATTATTAAATGTTTATTATATAATTTATGTAGAATAGAAAAATAGAAAGAGGGTAATAATTGTGATTAATGTAAAAAGTGAAATAAAACCTTTGAAAAAAGTTTTATTACATAGACCTGGCAATGAACTTCTTAATTTAACTCCAGACACACTTGAAAGACTTTTGTTTGATGATATTCCATATCTTACAGTTGCTCAAGAAGAACATGATCAGTTTGCTAGAATTTTGAGAGATAACGGAGTAGAAGTAGTTTATTTAGAGGATTTAATGACTGAAACATTAGACTTTAATCCGGAAATAAGAGATAGTTTTATTAAACAATACATATATGAAGCTGGAGTTAGGACTCCAAAATATAGAACACTTGTGTATGAATTTTTGTCAAGTATCGATTCAAATAGAAAACTTGTTTTGAAAACTATGGAAGGTATAAACATTAAAGAAGTAGTTTTGGAAAAAGCTAAGAAAGGTAAATCTTTAGTAGATATGGTAGAACCTGATTCTCAGTTTATTGCGGATCCTATGCCAAATTTGTATTTTACAAGAGATAATTTTGCCTCTGTTGGGAATGGGATAACTCTTCATAAAATGTATTCTGAAACTAGAAGTAGAGAAACAATTTATGCTGAATATATATTTAATTATCATCCTGATTATAAGGATGTTCCTAAGTATTATGATAGATATAATGAATATAACATTGAAGGTGGAGATATTCTTAATTTAAATGATAAAGTTTTGGCAATAGGAATTTCTCAAAGAACAAGTGCAAATGCGATAGAAATATTTGCTAAAAATGTTTTTAAAGATCCAACATCTACTATTGAAACAATACTTGCTTTTAATATTCCTACTAGTCGTGCTTTTATGCATTTAGATACAGTATTTACTCAAATTGATTATGATAAATTTACTTATCATCCTGGAATCATGGGTTCTTTAAAAGTTTATGAAATCAAAAAGGGTGAAAAAGATGATGATATAAATGTTAAAGCAAGAAGTGGTTCGCTTGAAAAGATATTGGAAGAATATTTGGGAAGAGATATAATTTTAATTCCTTGTGCTGGAGGAGATATGATTTCTGCTGAAAGAGAACAATGGAATGATGGATCTAATACACTTGCTATTGCTCCAGGAGTAGTTATTGTTTATGACAGAAATTCTGTTACTAATGAAGTACTTAGAAGATTTGGAATTAAAGTTATAGAAATGAGAAGTGCAGAACTTTCACGTGGTAGAGGTGGTCCACGTTGTATGAGTATGCCACTTGTAAGAGAGGATTAAAATATGAATTTAAAAGGAAGAGATTTTTTAAAAGTATTAGATTATACTGAAGAAGAATTAAAGTATTTGATAGGGCTTGCAATAAGTTTTAAAGAAAAGAAAAAGAAAGGTGAATCTCATAAGTATTTAAAAGGTAAGAATGTTGCTCTTATCTTTGAAAAGGATTCAACTCGTACTAGATGTGCTTTTGAAGTGGGGGCGTATGATCTTGGAATGAATGTTACTTATTTAGGTCCAACTGGCTCTCAAATGGGAAAAAAAGAAACAATAAAGGATACTGCTAGAGTGTTATCTCGTATGTATGATGGTATAGAATACAGAGGTTTTGGACAAGATATTGTGGAAGAACTTGCAGAATATAGTGATGTTCCCGTATGGAATGGTTTAACAGATGAATTTCATCCAACTCAAATGCTTGCAGATTTCATGACTATGTATGAACATTTTGGTCATTTAGGGGGATTAAACTTTGCATTTTTTGGAGATGCTAGAAATAATTTAGGTAATTCACTTATGGTAATGAGTGCTAAAATGGGAGTTAATTTTACGTGTTGTGCTCCGAAGAAATTGTGGCCTAGTGAAGAACTTATAGCAAAATCTAAAGAAATAGCAGAAAAAAATGGGTGTGTTATAACTTTGACTGAAGATCCAAAAGAAGGTGCTAAAGATAAAGATGTAATATATACTGATGTTTGGGTTTCAATGGGTGAAAAAGATGAAGTGTGGAAAGAAAGAATTAAGTTACTAACACCTTATAGAGTAACAAGTGAGATTATGTCTATGACAAATGAGAATTCTATATTTTTACATTGTTTACCATCTTTTCATAATAATAAAACAAAAATTGGTAAAGAAATAGAAGAAAAATATGGCATTTCTGAAATGGAAGTAACAGATGAAGTGTTTGAATCAGAAAAATCAAAAGTATTTGATGAAGCAGAAAATAGGATGCATACAATAAAAGCTGTTATGTATGCAACGCTTAAATGAAAAAAAGAGTAGTAATAGCACTTGGAGGAAATGCCCTTGGAAAAACAAACGAAGAGCAATTAAAACTTGTAACTGAAACTTCTAAAAAAATAGTAAATATAATTGAAAAAGGTTATGAAGTAATTATTACTCATGGAAATGGTCCTCAAGTTGGTATGATTAACTTGGCAATGGAGAAAAATGATAATAATAAAATACCATTTCCAGAGTGTGGTGCTATGAGTCAGGGTTATATAGGTTATCAATTAGGCCAAGCAATTCAAAATGAATTACAAAAAAGAAAAATAAATAAAAAGTGTGTTACAGTAACAACAGAAGTACTTGTTGATGAAAATGATGAAGCTTTTGATGATCCAACAAAACCAATTGGAGGATTTTATACAAAAGAAGAAGCTTTAGCTTTGGAAAAAGAAAATGGTTATATCTATAAAGAAGATGCAGGTCGAGGTTACAGAAGAGTAATTGCATCTCCAAAACCATTAGAAATAATTGAACTTGAATCTATTGAAGATTTAGTTCAGAATGGTAATATAGTTATTGCCTGTGGTGGTGGGGGAATACCTGTTATTAGAAAAAATGAAAAGTTAGTTGGTGTTGATGCTGTAATTGATAAGGATCTAACTAGTGAGTTATTAGCAGAAAAATTAAATGTTGATATTTTGTTAATACTTACTAATATAGATAAGGTTTGTATAAACTTTAACAAGAAAAATCAAAAAGAACTTTCCTCTCTTTCGATTGACGAAGCACTAGATTATATCGAAAAAGAAGAATTTTCTAAAGGAAGTATGCTTCCTAAAGTAGAAGCTTGTTTAAAGTTTGTTAAAAATACAAATAATAAGGCTATCATTACATCTTTGGAAAAATCAGAGGATGGATTAGATGGCAAAGCAGGAACAGTAATATGTTCTAATAAAGAGGAGGTAAAAGAAATGGCAGAAAAGAAAGAAACTGCTAAGCGTAAGAATTTTAAATTTGGATTATCTGCATTTTCCATTATTTTAATTCTTATTATTTTATTAGGTGTTCTAACACATTTTCTACCAACTGCACAATTTGTAGGAGAGGATATTGTAAATGGTAGTGGTGTAGTTAAAGCAACACTTGCAGATATACTTATGTCTCCTGTTAAGGGGTTTGCAGATGCGATTGATGTATGTATATTTGTATTCATTTTGGGAGGTTTCCTAAATATTGTTACTAAAACTGGAGCTTTAGAAACAGGAGTTAAAGTTTTAGTACAAAAACTAAAAGGTAATGAACTTATCTTAATACCTATTTTAATGTTTATATTTTCAATAGGTGGAACAACTTATGGAATGCTTGAAGAAACTGTTGGTTTCTATGCACTTCTTGCTGCAACTATGGTAGCGGCTGGAATGGATACTATTGTAGCTTCGGCAGTAGTACTTTTAGGAGCAGGATGTGGTGTTCTAGGATCTACAATTAACCCATTTGCAAATGGAGCAGCTATTGATGCACTTCCAAAAGAAATGGTAGTAAACCAAGGAACAATTATTTTGATTGGTATTGCGTTATGGCTTGTTTCTCTTGCTATATCAATAATATTTGTAATGTTATACGCTTCTAAAGTAAAGAAAAATAAAGGATCAACTTTCTTATCACTTCAAGAACAAAAAGTAATGGAAGAAAAGTATGGTAATGAAAAGAAAAAAGAAGAAAAAGCAAGTCTTACTGGAAAACAAAAGGCAACATTAATATTATTTGGTTTAACATTCTTAATAATGATAATAGGATTTATTCCATATGCTGCTGATGTTAAATGGCTATCATTTACTTCTATATTAACCGGACAACAATTAGGAAATTGGTATTTTCAAGAGGCTTCTTTATGGTTCCTTATTATGGCGATAATTATAGGAATAGTAAATGGACAAAAAGAAAGCGGAGTAGTTAAAAACTTTGTATCTGGTGCCGCTGATATGATGAGTGTAGTACTTATTATTGCAGTTGCAAGAGGAGCTTCATATTTGATGGGTGTTACTCATCTTGATAATTACATTATTTATAATGCTGCTGAAGCATTAAGATCTATGCCTGTGGTATTATTTACTCCACTTAATTACATTTTACATATTATTTTATCTGTTTTGGTACCATCATCATCTGGTTTAGCAGGACTTTCTGCTCCAATTATGGGACCACTTGCAGCACAACTTGGTTATAGTGTAGAAGGAACAATTATGACATTTGTTGCTGCTAATGGATTAGTTAATTTAATTACTCCAACATGTGGTGCAATAATGGGAGGTCTTGCTCTTGCAGGAGTAGAATATACAACTTGGTTTAAATGGTCAATAAAAATAATAGGATCTATTGCTCTTGCTTCAGTAATAATTCTATTGTTAGCAATGTTAATATTTTAATGAAAAGACTATCATTTGATAGTTTTTTTATGCTTTTTACTTATACAAAAAAGATTATTTTTGAATACTATAAACTAGATAGGAGGATTTATAATGTTTGAAAATATGAATCAAAATCCATTTATGATGCCAGAACAAGATGGATTTATAGATATCGATAATAATCAAGGAAATATTGATATTGATTTAAATCAAAGTCAAAATGTATCAAATGGACCGATGATAGCAGGAGCTGGAATGACTTCAGCACCAATAATAGAACCAATGAGAGAAAGAGTTGTGAATAGAACTATTGAACATGTTGTACCTCAGCCCTGTCCGTTTATGTAGTACAAATACTATGTAGAGATAATAAGTACAGAAAGATGAAATAGTCTTTCTTTTTTTGTATAGTTTCAAAAATTGTGTCAGTATTTGTGGTATAATAAATGTGCTGTAATGCTTAAGAATGGGGGATTGAATAATGCAATTA
>CAYVXN010000002.1:0-28335 GCA_964455135.1 uncultured Mycoplasma sp. | reverse complement strand
TGAAACAAGTGATAGTATTATTTATAGAGGTGTTAAAATGGTTTTGATTGAAGAGATTTTATTTAATTTAAAAGAAAGATTAAATAATAATAATATTAATCCAAAAGATATAGATAATTATATGGATGTCTATTCACTTAATGTGGAAGATTTAGAAAGATTACTTGATATTAATTGGAATGATAAGATAGTATTAAAAAATCTTATTAAGGCTTTTTCATCTAATGATGAATATAAACAAGATAAAATAGAATTATTAACTTTTGTATCTGATAAGCTTGATATAAAAAATGATAAGGAAAAGATTTTGGCGTGTGCTAGTATTATTAATAGTATTGAGTCTTTTAAAGATGATAAAGATTGTTTAAAAAGAATAGTTAATAAATTTACAAATTCTAAGACTGAACAAGGTGCACTTGTTTCTAAAAAGATAGCAAGAGATGTTTTAGAATTTATAAATGAATTAGATTATGATGAACGTACTAAGTTTGGTTTAAGAGTAAGATTATCTGAAATAATTGGTTTTATCACTAGGGAAGAAGAAAAATATAAGATAGATGCTATGGAACAAGTATCTAAGATATATCCAAAAAATAAATTAGGAGAACTTGGAGGAATTCTTTATAGTATATCAAATTCAGAAAATAGTAATCAAACTTCTACTATTATAGATATAGCAAATAATAAGGGATTACAACAAAAGAAATTAACATTAAAAGCTTGTTTGTGTTCATCAAAATTGAGTGATGAAAAGTTATTAGATTTATATCAAGTTTTAGATTGTAGCAATGAAATGTCAGAAGTAGAGTTAAATGATGAAATTGAATATATAATGTCTAAAGAAGAAATAGAAAAACAAAGAAAAATAAGTGCAAATAAGTAAAAGCACTTATTTTTACTTGGATGTTTTGTGATTTTTTTCTTAAAAATAAATGAAATTTTAAATTTTATAGAACTAATCTTTTCAACTATGATATAATTAAGAAGGTGATTTTATGATATATTTAGATTATTCTGCTACTACTAAAGCTAGCAAAAATGTTATAGATAAATTTGTTTATACTTCAGAAAAGTTTTTTGCTAATCCAAATTCTGTTCATAAATTAGGAAAAGAATGTAAAAATGTTATAGATGAATCAATAAAAACTATAACTGATTTATTGGATATAAAAAATAATGAACTTCTTTTTACGAGTGGGGCAAGTGAATCTAATAATACTGTTCTTAAGGGAATAAATGCTAGTCATATAATAACTACAAGACTTGAACATTCTTCAATAAATACTCCACTTGGTTTTTTGCAAACTAAAGGAGTTAAAGTTAGTTTTGTAAACTTAGATGAAAATGGTTTAGTTGATTTAAATCATCTTAAAAGTTTAATAACTTCTGAAGATACTTTAGTGTCTATTGGGATGGTAAATTCTGAAGTTGGAATAAGACAAGATATAGAAAAAATAGGTAAATTTTTGAAGAAATATCCAAATGTTATTTTTCATAGTGATATTACTCAAGGATTAGGAAAAATAAAATTTAATTTAGAAGATGTAGATTTAGCAAGTTTTTCTTTTCATAAAATATATGGATTAAAAGGGATTGGAGGTCTTGTGAAAAAAGAAAAGATTAGAATTACTCCTTTAATTCATGGAGGAAAAGCTATATCTGTTTATAGAAGTGGTACTCCTCAAACAGCTTTAATAGCATCTTCTGCTACTGCTTTTTCTGATGCTTTTGAAAGGTTAGAAGAGAAAATAAATTATGTTAAAGGAATAAATGATTACTTGAGAAATAAAATATCTGATTTAGTGATTATGAATTCTAATGAAAATTGTATTCCTCATATTTTAAATTTTAGTATTAAGGGTAAAAATAGTGAAGATACGTTAAAATTCTTTTCGGATAATGATATATATATTTCAAGTAAAACAGCTTGTTCAAGTGGAAATTATTCTTTAGTAGTAAATGAACTTTTTGATATGGATAGAGCATCTTCTTCAATAAGAGTTAGTTTATCTCATCTAACAACTAAAGAAGAGATAGATATTTTTGTAGATAAATTAAAGGAGTGGTTAGAATGCAAATAATTAAGATTTCATCTTTAGGATGTACTTCATGTATATTAGTAAATAATGTTTTAGAGAAAATTCTTGAAAATTATAAAATTCATGTAAAAGAACTTGATTATGATTTTGATGATTTTTCTTATGAAGTAGGTAAAACTTTGCCTGTACTAATTTTCTTGGATAATAATGGAAATGAGTTATCTCGTTTAGTTGGAGAAGTATCTTATGAAGAGGTTGAAAATGAAATAAAAAAATTGCAGTAGGTGATGTTAATGAAAAAAATAGTATTTATTTTTACTTTTATATTTTTACTTTTGCCTTTTTCAGTAAATGCTAATGAAAAAGTAAATGTTTATCTTTTTTATGGTGATGGTTGTCCACACTGCTCTGCTTTAGAAGAATATTTAGATGAAAATTATTCAAATGACAAAGATGTAAAAGTTTATAAGTATGAAGTTTGGAATGATGTTACTAATCAAGAATTATGGAAGAAAGTAGAAGATGTAACAGGAGAAGAAGCAAAGGGAGTTCCTTATTTTGTAATAGGAAAAGAAGTAATGCAAGGATATTCTGCTGGTGATGTTTGGGAAAAAAAGGTAGATAAAGCAATAGAGGAAGCTAAAAAAATAAATTATAATGACAATGTTGGAATAACTCTTGGGGTAGTTGAAGGTAAAATTATTAAAGATGACGATATTTCTAAATCAAATTATGATCCTGATAAAAAAGAAGCAGATATAAGTGATTATTATAATAATGATTCTGATACTAATGCTGATACTGAACTTAATATCCCATTAATCGGGACAATTAGTTTAAAAGATATGTCTATTCCTGTTATTGCTATTTTGATAGGTTTAGTAGATGGATTTAATCCTTGTGCTATGTGGGTTTTAATTTTTTTAATTACTATGCTTTTTGATTATCCAAGTAGAAAAAAAATGTGGATTCTAGGATGTACTTTTTTATTTACTAGTGCTTTTATTTATTTTCTATTTATGATTAGTTTCTTAAAAGTTGCAATGTTTATTAATAGTATAAATGTTCTGAAACTTTTAATAGCAGTTTTTGCCCTTGTTTTTGGAGGATTTAATATATATAGATACTTTAAAACAAAAGATGTTGGTTGTGATGTAGTAGATAAAAATAAACGAAGAAAAATAATAAATAGAATTAAGAATATACTATCTAGTAAAAGTTTTGCTTTTGCTATTGGTGGAATTATTCTTTTAGCAATAAGTGTTAATTTAATTGAACTTTTATGTTCTATGGGACTTCCTGTTATGTTTACTGAGATTCTTGCTTATAATAATATTACAGGAGTAAAGAATATTTTGTATATTATTCTTTATATCATTTTCTTTCTTATTGATGATTTAATAGTATTCTTTATTGCTATGAAAACTCTTAAAATTACTGCGATTAGTAATAAATATAGTAAATATTCACATTTAGTTGGTGGATTAATAATGATAGCAATTGGACTTTTAATGATTTTAAAACCAGAGTGGTTAATGTTTAATTTCTAGGAGGATAAACATGGTATTTAGTAGTGCAATATTTATATTCTTATTTTTACCACTTGTATTATTATGCTATTTTCTAGTACCAAAAAAGATAAAAAACTATTGTTTACTATTTTTTAGTCTAGTTTTTTATCTTTTTGGTGGTCCAAAATTTATATTAGTTTTACTTTCTATTGTTTTAATTTGTTATCTAGGAGCTTTTTTAATAGAAAAATCTTCAAGAAAAAAATTAAGCCTTTTTATAGTTATTGGTTTAAATGTTTTTATTCTTTGTTATTTTAAGTATACTGGTTTTTTTCTTGAAAATTTAAATAATATTTTTAATCTTTCGATAGATATTCCAAATATTGTTTTACCAATTGGTATTTCTTTTTATACTTTTCAAGCTTTAAGTTATGTTATTGATGTTTATAGAAAAGAAGTAGAAGTTCAACATAATTTTTTTAAGCTTCTTTTATATGTATCTTTGTTTCCTCAGTTAGTAGCAGGTCCTATTGTAAGATACCAAACAATAGAAAAAGAACTCGAAAAAAGAAAGACTACTTTTGATGATGTAGTTTATGGTATAAGAAGATTTATTTTAGGACTTGCTAAAAAAGTTATTATAGCAAATCAAATGGGTCAACTTGCTGATATTATTTTCACTTCAAATGATCTTACTACTCCAGTTGCATGGATTGGAGCTTTTGCTTATATGTTCCAAATTTATTTTGATTTTTCTGCTTATTCTGATATGGCTATAGGTTTAGGTAGAATATTTGGCTTTAAGTTCTTAGAAAATTTTAATTTTCCATATATTTCAAAAAGTATAACAGAATTTTGGAGAAGGTGGCACATATCTCTTTCATCTTGGTTTAGAGATTATATTTATATTCCACTTGGAGGAAATAGAAAAGGAATTTTAAAACAAATTAGAAATATGTTCATAGTTTGGATTTTAACTGGTTTTTGGCATGGTGCAGAATGGAACTTTATTTTGTGGGGACTCTATTATTTTATATTTTTGATTTTAGAGAAATTTATTTTAAATAAGTTTCTAGATAAATGTCCTAATGTTGTTAAACATATTTATACTATAATTATAATTTTATTTGGTTGGGTACTGTTTAGATGTGAAAACTTAAGTTCTTGTATATCTTATATTAGTGCAATGTTGTCATTTAATATAACAAATATTGGATTAAGTGAAGCTTTAATATATCTAGAAAGTTATTATGTTTATTTCATTTTGGCTATAATATTTTCTATGCCAGTTTACTATAAAATAATAGAAAAAATTGATAATATCAAAAATGTTAGGCTTAAATTTACTATGAGTATATTACATTATGTAGTTTTAATAATAATTTTTATTATAACTATAATGTTTTTGGCATATTCAAGTTATAATCCATTTATCTATTTTAGATTTTAGTAAAGTAAATTTATAAAGTAGTGTAAGGAAGTGATAATTCATGAGGAAAGTTGAAAAAATATTTGTAATAGTATTCTTTTGTATTATTTGTTTCTTTTTAGTGACAACATTTTTTAATAACCAAAAGGTGAGCTGGATTGAGCAAAGAACTCTTACAACTTTTCCAAAATTTAGTATTAATAATTTAACTAACAAAAAATATTATGATGAATTAACAAGTGCTTTTAGTGATCAGCTGGAATTAAGGGAACAATTAATAAAAGGATATTTTTTATTTCAATTTCAAAGATATTATGGTACTGTTGCAATTGGGGAAGATAATCAAATGTATACAGCTAGTCAAAAAAAAGTTAGTGATAGTTACTATGATAATCTTGCAAATACTATAAAACTTGTAAATAAGGAATCAGAAAAAATTTCTGCAAAGTTTATATTTTTATCAATTCCTAGAAAAGATGCTTATATGACAAAAGAGCTTCCTAGTAATTACAATTCAAGTAAAGAAGTTTACGAAAAGCAAGTTAGAATAGCACGCGATAATTTAGGTAAAGATATTATATTCATTGATGCCTATGAAGTATTTAAAAATAATAATCAGTATTATTGTTATTACTCAAATGATCATCATATTACTCCAAGATGTGCTTATAGTTTATATAAAGAAATAAATAACTATACACAAGTTTCATCTTATGACTTGGAAAAAGAATTTGAAATAGGGCAAACAATCATAAATGGGGCTTATAATAGACAAGTGGGACAAAAAGTAAAACATAAGGCTGAAGATTTATATTTAATACCTAAAATAAATATTTCTTACAAACGATATGAAGATGAGAAACTTAGTAATAAAAAAGTATTTGGAAAAGGTAATACTTATGAAGATGCTTATATGGAAGGAGATAATGCTTTTACTAGAATTGTTACAAATAATAATAGTAAAAACATTATGTTTGTAGGTTCATCTTATACTAATATTTTAGAGGCTTTATCAGTTCCAAGCTATAAAGAAGTATTATCAATTGATTATCGACATAATAAAACTGGAAGAAGTATAAAGTATTATGTAGATAAATATAATATTGATTATGTTGTTTTTGTTCCTGCACAATCAAATAATTCTTATTCTTTAGATAAAATTAAACTACATTTAGGGATAATTAATAATTAGATATTCTAAAACAAAAAATTCGCATTTTGCGAATTTTATTGTTATCTGTTGTAATATTCAACTATTAATGATTCATTAATTTCTGGATTAAGTTCACTTCTTTCAGGAAGTCTAACATAAGTTCCAGAAAGTTTCTTATCATCAAATGTTATAAATTCAACTCTTTTAAGAACTTTAGATAAAGCTTCTTTTACTGCTTTATGATCTTTAGATTGTTCTTTTAAAGTAATAACATCACCAGGTTTACATCTGTATGAAGGTATATCAACTTTTTTACCATTTACAGTTATATGACCATGGTTTACAAGTTGTCTAGAAGCTCTTCTTGTAGTAGCAAATCCCATACGATAAACTAAATTATCAAGTCTAGATTCAAGAAGTTTTAAAAGATTTTCACCATGAATACCTTGCATTTTACCAGCTTCTTTATATGTCTTAACAAATTGTTTTTCATTAAGTCCATACATAAATCTAACTTTTTGTTTTTCTTTAAGTTGAGTACTGTAAGTAGAAGGTCTTCTTTTTCTATCTTGACCATGTGCCCCTGGACCATATGGTTTACGAGCAAGTTCTTTTCCATTTTCTAATAAAGAAAATCCAGTACGACGAGCTTTTTTATAACTTGGTCCTGTATATCTTGACATATTTTTCTCCTTTCAAAGTTTATTTCATAAACATTGAAATTTTATTTTACTATTTTAAAGGGTGTTTATTATATGTTTTCGCCAGCAGCAGGTTACTAACTATTTTTTATAAACACATTCTAAAACATAAAATATTGCTGCTTCAATGTATATGCAGTAATAATTATATATATTTATATGCTTAAAGTCAAGAAAAATTTATAATAACCTATGATTATATGATTATTCCATGATAATGTCTTAAGTGTTAACTTGCATATATCTTACATATGTTTGCTAGTTTTTGTTTATAGTTATTTTAATAAAAAAAGTATTTAATCCAAAAGTTTATAATAAGTAAAGTATGATTGGTAGTTTGACTTTTGATATTTTAAGTGCTATTATAATGCAAAAATGTTATGCTTTTAATGTTTATAAAGGAGCAGACTATATGATAAAAAATGTTAATGCAAATGTTTCTAAATTGAAAAATGAAAATTATATACTTGCAGTATCTTCAGTTTCAACATTGGTATTTGGGGTTGCAGTCATGATTCCAGGTTTATTTGAGGTTGCCTTGTCTGGCACTATGATAGGTTCCACTGTTTCATGTGATTTAATTTGCAGAAAAGTAAGAAGAAAAGTCCGAAAGTGAGGTTTATTTATGATTTATGTGATTACTGGTCCAACTGGAGTTGGAAAAACAAAACTTAGTATAATGCTTGCTAAAAAGAAAAATGCTATTGTTTTAAATGCTGATAGTATGCAAGTTTATAAAGAGCTTAACATTGGAACTGCTAAAATTACAGAAGAAGAAAAAGAAGGGATACCTCATTATTTATTTGATGTAAAGAGCATAAATGAGGATTTTAATGTTTATTTATATCAACAAATGGGTAGAGAATTGCTTGAGAAATTCAAAGATAGAAACATAATAGTTGTCGGTGGAACAGGACTTTATATTAAAGCTCTTTTATACGATTATACCTTTGATGAAAGTGAAAACAAAAATAGAAAATTATATGATTTTAAAATAATTGGTTTAACTTGTGATAGAAATCATTTATACAACATAATAAATGAAAGAGTAGATTATATGATAAAAAATGGACTTTTAGAAGAAACAAAAAGTTTATATGATAAAAACATAAACACAAGAGCGATAAGAACAGCGATTGGTTATAAAGAATTATTTGAGTATTTTGATGGGGTAACTTCATTAGAAAGTGCTATAGATAAAATAAAACAAAACTCAAGACGTTATGCAAAAAGGCAATATACTTTTTTTAATAATCAATTTAAAGATATAAAATGGTATAATGTAGATGAAATTTCTTTTGAAGATATAATTAAAAAAATATAATGACTTTTAAATGTTTATATCTTAAAATAAGTATGAATTTAAGTGTCTAAAATAACAAAATTTAAAAATTGCTTTTTGGATGGAAAGAAGTTTAAAATATTCGTAAAAAAAATTATTGAAAACATAATTTTCACTATTTTTATTGTCTTAAAATTAATATTTTGATATACTGATAATAAATAAGGATGTGAAAAAATGAGACTAAATATAGGAGTAATCTTTGGTGGAAAAAGTGTTGAACATGAAATAAGTATAATTTCTGCGATTGAGGCAATGATTAATTTTGATGATAATAAATATAAAGTAATACCTATATATATAGATAAAGATAACAATTGGTATACCGGTGAGCATTTAAAAGATATTCTTCATTATCGTGATATTGATTTAGTTAAAAGATACGCTAAGAAAGTTTCTTTAGTTAAAAGAGGCAAAAGTTTTATATTAGAATCACAAGGGTTATTAAAAAAGAATATTTGTGTAATTGATATGGTAATGCCTATAGGGCATGGATCGTATTTAGAAGATGGATCGCTACAAGGTTATTTAAATATGCTTGGTGTTCCTTTTACAGGTTCTTCGGTTTTAGCTTCAGCTATAGGACAAGACAAAGTAGTTCAAAAGGAACTTTTAGAATTTAATAATATTCCAATATGTAAATATGTTTGGTTTTATGATTATGAATATGAAAAAAATAAAAAAGAAGTTTTGCAAAAGATTTCTACTTTAAAATATCCATTATATGTTAAACCGTCTTCACTTGGTTCTTCAATTGGAATAACTTTGGTTAAAGAAGAAAAAGAATTAAATAAAGCTATCAAAGAAGCTATGCAATTTGATAAAAAAATTATAGTAGAAGAGCAGGTAGAAAATGTTAAAGAGGCTAATATTAGTGTTCTAGGTGACTATGAAAAACAATCAGTATCAGAAATTGAAGAAATAAATACTAGCGATGAGTTTTATTCTTTCAAAGAAAAATATGTAGAAGGATATAGAAAAACTTGTAATAAAGATAAAAAGTGTAAACCTTTAATTTCCAAAGAGATGATGGAAGATATGAAAAATTATGCGATTGAAGTATTTAAAGTAATTGGTGCTTCTGGGGTCGCAAGAATAGATTTTTTGATTGATGATAAAAATAAAAAAATATTTGTTAATGAAATAAATACTATTCCAGGAGATTTGTCTAGCTATTTGTGGATGGCTAAAAAAGTTTCAAAACCTGAACTAATTGAAAATTTAATTAAAATTGCAGTAGCAGAACAAAAGAGAAAAGATTCAAAAGTTTATGCTTTTTCGGGCAATTTATTAGAACATTATGATATCCTTAAAGGAGAAAAAATTTCGAAAAATAAATAACAAAGTTTATTTATCAAATGGTGGGTGTAATTTTAAAAACTAATGAAAAAGTAGAGGTTAGGCCTTTATTTTTTTATGATCAGAGTATCTCCAATTTTTAAATGTTTACAAGTTCCAAGTGGCATCTCTAAAGTAGAATATCCTTTTTTTATAATAATACTTCTTTTTTTTACATTAGATTTTGTATAAGTTATTATGTTTTTTTTATCAATAATACATACATCTATATTTTGTTTCATAAAATAGGTATGAATTGAAGAACATTTTGGAAATAAATAGATGTCTTTGATTGCCTCCTTTTTAAACATTAGGCCTTTCAATCTTTTAAAAAAGGAATTCATTGAAATAATATTGTATTTTTTATTATTAATTAAAGTATACATACAATCACCTAAAAACATTTTAAATCAGTTGTCGAAAAAATAAAAGTGATAAAATCAAAAAAATACAAAAAAGTTAAAAATACTATTGATTTTTAACTTAATAGTATGTTATTATAAGTAAGTCAAGACGACAGGGTGCGGACCCTTAGCTCAGTTGGTCAGAGCATCCGGCTCATAACCGGGCGGTCGTAGGTTCGAGTCCTACAGGGTCCACCATTACATGCGGGTGTGGCGGAATTGGCAGACGCACTAGACTTAGGATCTAGCGGAGTAATCCATGGGGGTTCAAGTCCCTTCACCCGCACCAAACAAGAAATTATACAGACTAAAAGGTCTGTTTTTTTGTTGTTCAACCGAACCTACCACCGCCGATAAGTTATGAGCCATATATAGATAGGATTCATCTAAAAAAATGCAAATATCAAGATAAAATTTAAAAAATGTTAAAGTAAAAATTTAAAGTTTTATTCCTGCCGGTGTTTTTTTCTTTTTTATAATAAAGATAAAAATATTTAAAAGTTATATTTATAAATAATAGTATTTATAAAAACTAATTGTTCTAAATACTGATGTTTTTATAAATATTAAAACAAAAATTTTAATGTTAAAGTTAAAAGTTGATAAAAATTGTTTTTAGCTAAAAAAATAAAAAAGTAGTAAATTTAATGAAAGATATAGTATCAAGAACTAAATCTAATTTTAAGAATAAAAAACACCAAGAATTTACTGTTATGTTAAATTTTTCAAGATAATTTTAAAAAAATGCAATTTGCAAAAGTATTTTTATGGTGTTACAACTGTAATGGAGGTGATACTTTTGCAAGAAAATAGCAAAAGACTAATTGATGAATTTTTTAGAATATCTAAGAAAGGATGGATAAAAAGTTCTAGCAAAAGCTTTGGAAGTGTTGGACTTACTTTTGAAAAAGAACTTGGAAAAAGTCAAGATAGTTTGTATTTTCCAGATTACTACGGAACAGAAATAAAATGTACTACACATTATAGTAAATATCCGCTTTATTTATTTACACTAGCATTTGACGGTCCAACATTTCCTGAAATAAACAGAATAGTAGAAAAATATGGTTATTATGATAAAGATTATCCTAATAAAAAGGTTCTATATGAAAAGCTAAGTTGTATAAGTAAAACAGTAGTTAATGATAAATATAAATTAAAACTACAGATAGATAATACTGAAGAAAAGTTATTTCTTTGTGTGTATAATCTATATGATGAATTAATAGAGAAAGAATCATTTGTTTATTTAGATTCAATTAGAAATCATTTAATGTTAAAGTTAAATAAACTGGCTATAGTAAAAGCATTTAAAACAAAAAAAGACAATGAAGACTATTTCAGATACTATAAGATGGATATATATTCAATAAAAAGTTTCAAAACATTTTTAAATTTATTAGAAATTGGAGTAATAGAAGTATCTTTGATAGCAAGGATTGGAAAAAGTGGTAATGATAAAGGAAGGTATAGAAATAAAAATTTGGTTTTTAACATTAAAAAAGAAAATATAGACAAATTATTTGAAAAGACATTTTCTTCAGATTCGAAAAGTTTTACATTTTTATAGAAGTTTAAAAAACCCCTTAATTTAATAGGGGTAAAAAAATTAACTAATTGCAGTGGTGGTGTTCATGATGTTGATGCCTGTCTTGTCCATTATAAAAAAATAAGACAAAAAATATAATTATAATTATAATCCAAATCCAAGAAGTTTCACCATAACCAGGATATCCACAACCATACATAAAAACATTTCTCCTTTCACTATATTATATTTGACAATTTTTTTATAGAATATAATTTTAGCCTACACATAGTAAAAAGAGAAATTTGAAATTAGGTATTATTTAGTCAATTCTTCCACAAAGCCAATCCATTGAAATATTATATTTTTTGGCTATGTCATAAGCAAAAGCCGTTAAAAGCATAGTCTTGCCAGTTTCATAAGCGCTTATTGTAGAATGAGATGTATTTATTTCTTTAGCTAAAGCTTCTTGACTTAAGTTGTTTTCATTTCTAAAAGTCTTAAGTCTTTTTCCAATTAGTTCCTTATTTAGTTTTTTATTTATATTTTTATAATTTTGATCATTAGAAAGTCCTACCATATAGTCCATGCTTACATTAAAATAATTGCAAACACTATTTAAATGTTTAAGAGGAATAATGTTTTCATCAGTTTCCCATCTTGCATAATTTGATTTAGAAACTCCTATAATTTCAGCCATTTTAACTTGATTTAAGTCATAATCATCGCGAAGATCTTTTATTTTTGTTAATAACATAAAAATCACCTACAATAATTTTCTCATTAAAAATAGAAATCAATATTTTGTTCCCATAATTACGACAACTATGTTATAATAATTTAAAGGAATGATATTTATGATAGAAAACTTACCCTTAAAAATAGATGAAGTTGGAAGAGTGGTAATCCCTAAAAAAGTTAGAATTAAATACGAACTAAAAAAAGATAGTTTTCTCTTATTAAAACCACAAGAAAAAAGTATTTTGTTTATTAAACAAAATAAAGAAAATAAAATAAGTAATTTAATCAATAAACTTTCTAAAATAGAAATAATTTATGAATTTGATTTTATAGTTTTAAATCAAGAAGAAATTATATATGTGTCAAAACACATAAAGTTTTTTGAAAAAAATCAAGAGGAAATAAAAGAATTATTCACAGAAATAGATAAAACAAATAAATTAGATGTAAAAAGTCTTGTTTTTCCGTCTGACTCTTATTATTATTCTTTGATTAATTTTGATGATTATACTAAATATTTGTTTATTGTTTTTTATAAAGATGAGAAAAATAAAAAAATAGCTTCCTTAATTTGTGATTTATTTTCTTAAATATTTTATGTTTCAATATATAATTATAAAAATGAATGTAGTTTTTAAGTTATTAACTAAAAAAGATGTATGAATTTTTATATAAATCGAAAGGAAAAAGTTTATGAATGATATATTAATTAAAGTAGATGAAGCTGGTAGGATAATAATACCTCTAAAGATACGTAAAAAATATAAAATAAATAAAAGTGATACTTTACTTTTAACAACAATACCTAATGGATTTAAACTTGAAAAAGAAGATTTTTTTTCAAAATATGAAGAATTTCTATCTAAAATAAAATTGATTGAAAAGAATTTTAATCTTGATTTTATAATAACAGATAATGAAAAGGTGATTTACACTACATTAAAATACAAGAATTTACAAGAAACAAAAATTAGTGATGAACTAAAACAAGTATTAAATAATGATTTTAATGACCATAGCAAAAGGATTGTTGTTAAAAATAGCTTTATGCTTAATTCATTATTTTATTACAAAGTATTAAATTTAAACAGTTATACAAAGGGTATAGCAATTATAATATTTTCTTTAGAAAATAAAAAAGAAGCTCAATTAGTAAAAGAACTATTAGATTAAAGTTTATCAAGTTTTATCGTACTAATTCAAAGTAAAGCTTTTTTTGTTTTTGACGTGTTTCAATTTCATGATTAATACTACAAATAATAAAAATATTAGAAGAAAATAAATTTAACTTTAAAATATTTATTTTAAATGCTATACGTGATATACTAATAGTAATAAAAACATAGGAAGAAGTGTTAATAATGGATTATTATAATAAAGATATAGATGAAACTTTTAAAAATTTATCATCAAGTATAGAGGGACTTTCAAAAGAGGAAGTTCTAAAAAGAAGAAAAGAATATGGTTTAAATGAAATAACAGAAAAAAATAAAATAACACCGTTTAAACGATTTATATCTCAGTTTAATAATGTAATGATAATCCTTCTTTTAATAGTAGGGCTTTTATCACTTATTTATTCATATTTTACTAAAACAGATTATACTGATGCTATTGTAATATTATTTTCTGTTATTGTTAATGCGATGATGGGGTATATTCAAGAAAAAAAAGCAGAAGATTCACTGGAAAATTTAAAAAGTTATGTGACTTCCACTGTAGAGGTTATAAGAGAAGGTAGAAGTTATGAAGTTGATTCAAAAGAATTAGTAAAGGGAGATATTATAGTTCTTGAAAGTGGTGATAAAATACCTGCTGATTGCAGAATAATAGATAGTATAAATAGCTTGGCTGATGAATCTGTTTTAACTGGAGAATCTCTTTCAGTATCAAAGAGGGAAGAAGTTTTACCATCTGATGTACCATTACATGAAAGAAGTAATATGCTTTATTCAGGAACAATTTTAGTAAATGGAAAAGTTACTGCTATTGTAGTAGAAACAGGTAATAGTACTGAATTTGGAAAAATTGCTAAAAATTTACTTAGAGAAAAAGAAGCTCCTACTACATTAGAATTAAAAGTTGCTAAAGTAAGTAAATTAATAACGTATTTAGCAGTATTTTTAGTTGTTTTGGTAATAATTTATGGAATTATTACAGATAATAGTCTTTTAACAATTGTTATGCTTTGTATATCTATGATAGTGGCATCAGTTCCAGAATGCTTGCCTATTGCTATAACAGCAACTTTATCAGTTGGTGCAAATCAAATGGCTAAGAAAAAAGCAATAGTAAAAAGACTATCCGCTATTGAAACACTTGGAGCAACAGAAATTATTTGTTCAGATAAAACAGGAACTTTAACAACAAATGAAATGACAGTAGTAAGAATTGTCGAAGGAACTAAAATAAAACTAAATATTAGAGAAGAAGTCAAAAAAAGATCTTCTTTAGTAAATATAATTGGACTTTGTAATAATGCAAGCGAAAATCCAGATAAAAAAAATGAATATTTTGGTGATTCAGTAGAAGTAGCATTTATAAAATATCTAAAATCTATTGGAATGGATAAAAATATTTTAGAAGGAAAATATAAAAGACTGGGAGAAATTCCTTTTGATTCAAATAGAAAAATGATGAGTACTTTAAATAATGTTGAGGGGAAAAACTTTATTCTTACAAAAGGAAGTTTATCTTCAATATTAAACCTTTGTAATAAATATGAGGAAAATGGAAAGATAAAAAAGCTAACTTCTTTAGTTAAAAAAAATATTCAAAAACATGAAAGGCAAATGTCTAAAGATGCTCTTAAAGTTATTGCTTTAGCATATAAACCATATTTAAAAGAAGATATTGACATAACTGAAGAAGATGAAAATAATCTTATTTTTGTAGGATTAGTAGGTTTGATAGATCCTCCGCGTGATGATGTAACTTTAGCAATTGAAAAATGTAAAAGTGCTGGAGTGTCTCCGATTATGATAACAGGAGATAGTTTAGATACAGCTTTATCTATTGCAAAAGAAATAGGAATAGCAACAAATGATAAAGAGGGTGTTTTAGGAGAAGCAATCCGTACTTTATCTGATAAAGAATTAGCAAAGGTTTTAAAAACTACAAAAGTATTTGCTAGAGTAACCCCAGAAGATAAAGTTAGAATTGTTACTTTTCTACAAAAAACAGGTAAAGTAATAGCAATGACAGGGGATGGAGTGAACGATGCTCCTGCGATAAAACTTGCTAATGTTGGGGTAGGAATGGGAAAAACAGGTTCAGATGTTACAAAAGGTGCTGCTGATATTATTCTTATGGATGATAGTTTTTCAACTATTGTTACAGCAATAGAAGAGGGAAGAAGAATATATGATAATGTTATTAATAACATATTATATAATCTATCAAGTAACTTTACAGAAATTATTATTATTCTAGTGGGAATGTTTACATTTAAAAATATAATTTCACCAATTCATGTACTTTATATAGATTTAGTAGCAGATACAATTCCTTCAATTTGCTTAGCTTTTGAAATGGGAAGTAAAAATCTGATGAAAAGACAACCATCTTCTTTAAATCAAAATATTTTTACTCCTTATTTTAAAGGATTTTTAGGACTTTCTGTTGTAATAGAAGTAGCAATTTCATTATTTGTATTTTATCTTTTTAATGGTAAATATGGATTAGAAGTAGGTCAAACTATGGCTCTTCTTAGTATTGTGTTAAATGAATTTGTTTTTGTATATAACTGTAGAAGTCTAAATGAGTTAGTTATAAAAAGAGGAATTTTTTCAAATAAACATTTAAATATAGGAATGCTTATTTTAATAGGAGTGCAGTTACTAGTGTTCTTAACTCCGATAGGAAGTTTCTTTGGATTAGTTAAAATTTCTATATTGAACTTTGTAATAATACTACTAATAAACATAATTGGATTTGTAATAATAGAACTTTTGAAACCTTTACTTTCTAAGTTTTTTAAAACTGAATAGTATTAGTTTTTAACTTAATTTAACAATAATAAAATTTAACTTTGCAAAAGAAATAAGATAGAGTATAATTAAAGATAGGATAGGAAGTGAAAAATATGAAAACTAGAATAATTAGTGCAATAGTTATGTGTCTTATAATTATTCCAATATTATTTATTGGAGGTTTACCATTTAAAATACTTGCTATAGTACTTGCAATGATGTCTATGTATGAAATAATAAAAGCACGAAGTAAAAGCAGTGAAATACCTTTAATTATTAGAATTTTATCATATATTTTATTGGGAGTATTTGTTTGTTTAGGAACAAGTGTATATTCTGCAAATTATGAACTTATTTATAAAACAATGATAGTTATCTTCTTACTTTACTTTATACCTGTTGTATTTATAAATGATACAGAAAAATATAGTGTAACAGATGCTTTATATATCTTAGGATGTACTTTATTTTTAGGAGTAGCTTATAATTCATTTGTATTGATTAGTAATATCGACTTTATTTATATATTTTATTTGATACTAGTTACTACAATGACAGATGCTTTTGCTTATTTTACTGGTTACTTTATTGGTGAACATAAATTATGTGAAAAAATATCTCCTAAAAAAACTTGGGAAGGTGCAGTAGGAGGTTCTATTGTTGGGACAATAATAGCTTCGTTTTTCTATTTGTTTTTGATCAATTCAAGTGCTAATATATTTATAGTAATTGCCGTTACGCTTTTTCTTACTATAATAGGTCAAATAGGAGATTTATTCTTTTCAAGTATTAAAAGACATTATAAAATAAAAGACTTTTCTAATTTGATTCCAGGACATGGTGGAATTTTGGATAGATTTGATAGTATAATTTTTGTAGTATTAACATTTATACTATTTATGAACATTTTATAGGAGGCATTTATGATTTTAACAATAATATTATTTATTTTAATTCTTGGTGTAATTGTTTTAGTACACGAAGGAGGACATTTTCTTTTTGCTAAATTAACTGGAGTTCATGTTTATGAATTTTCAATTGGAATGGGACCTTTAATTGCAAAAAAAATAGCAAAAGATAAAACTCAATATTCAATAAGAGCTATTCCTATTGGAGGGTTTGTTTCTCTTGCTGGTGAAGAAATAGATGAAGAGGAAAGAAAGAAAACAAAAGGAAAGAATCTTCAAGATAAAACAGTGTTTCAAAGATTTTTAGTTATGTTTATGGGAGTAGGATTCAACTTTGTTTTTGCATTTTTAATTCTTTTATTTATAGGGCTTATTTTTGGAGCACCTTCAACAGAGCCAGTTATAAATGATGTAACAGAAGGTTATCCTGCTGAACAAGCTGGTATTGAAAAAGGTGATGAAGTATTAAGAATAAACGGACATAAAGTTAGTTATTTGGAAGATATTTCATTATATTTAACAGTAGAAGACTTAAGTAAAACAGTAACTTTTGAAGTGAAAAAATCTAATGGAGAATTAGCAACGTATCATGTTAATCCAGAAAAAGTAAAAGATGAAGAGGGAAATGACAAATATGCGGTAGGAATTGCACTTAAGGCAGATATAAACAAAGGTATAGGAGATTCAATTGTTTATGCTTTTAATGAGGAATGTGCTATGTTTAAGCAAATGTTTGTGGTTATAGCCAATCTATTTACTGGTGGTGTACATTTAAATCAATTAAGTGGTCCAGTTGGTATTTATTCAATAGTTGGGCAAATGAGTGAACAAGGTGTTTCAGCGCTTCTATACTTAACTGCACTTTTAAGTATAAATGTTGGAGTTATTAATTTACTTCCATTCCCAGCATTTGATGGTGGAAGAATATTATTCTTAATAATTGAAAAAATAAAAGGTTCGCCAGTTGATCCAAAAATAGAAAATACTATTCATAGTATAGGATTTATTTTACTAATACTTTTAATGATATATGTAACGTTTAATGATATTCTGAAATTGTTTTAAGAAATATACAAATCAATAAAATATCTAATAGTGAAGCTATTGCTAAATTTATTTGAGATAGTTTTATAATTGATTTGTTTTTTCTTTTTTTAATAGATTTAAAAAAATCAGAAGTATCATCTATTGTTTTGTTAGAACTTGAAAAGTTAGGTTATTCTTTGCGATAAGTATGTTTGTTTTAACTTAAATAAATTATATAAATCTAAATTTAGCAAAAAATATCTTAATAGATAAATAACTTATACATTTTTTTCATATATTAATAATGGTGGTGTTATGAAAAAAATTAAAACAATAGGAGTAATAGTTATATTTCTTTTAACAGTTTTATATCATTTTTTATATGAATGGTTACCAAATCCTGTTTTTTCTGTTTTTTTTCCAGTAAATGAGAGTATATGGGAACATATGAAACTTCTTTATAGTGGTTTTTTAACTTGGGGTGTTATAGAATACTTTATTTTGAAGAAAAAGAATATTAAATTTACTAATTATTTTTCAAGTTTATTTTTAACTATGATTATAAGTATTATTTTATACTTAATCATTTATCTTCCGCTTTATAATTTGTTTGGAGAAAACATGATAATATCTATTGGACTTTTATTAATAGTGATTATTATAATGACAATATTTAATTTTTATTTAATAAATAGAAAAGAAGAAAATAGTTTTTTTAATAAAGTTTCAGTGATATTAATAATTTTAGGATACATAGTATTTTTATCTTTAACTTATGATCCTCCAAAAAATTATATTTTCTACGATAATACTGAAAACAAATATGGAATAGATATATATACTAAATAAATATTTGTGTAAGAGTTCTTTATTTTTTCTAAAATTATTGCTATAATTACAAAAGGTGATATTTATGTTTGAAACATTAAGTGATAGATTAGAAAAAGCTATAAAAAATATTAAAGGACATGGTAAAATAACTGAGGAAAATATTGATCCAATGCTTAGAGAAGTTCGTTTGGCTCTTCTAGAAGCTGATGTTAACTATAAAGTTGTAAAAGAGTTTACTTCGAAGGTTAAAGAAAAAGCATTGGGAGAAGAAGTAAAGAAAAGTTTATCTCCTGGAGAAATGTTTGTTGGAATAATTCGCGATGAATTAGAAGAACTTTTAGGAGGTGAAGCTGCTCCTTTAAATACTATAGGAAATCCTGCGACTTTAATGCTTGTAGGACTTCAAGGATCAGGTAAAACTACTACTATAGGGAAGCTTGCTAATTTTTTAAGAAAAAAACACAGTAAAAAACCTCTTTTAGTAGCATGCGATATTTATAGACCTGCGGCAATTGATCAATTAAAACAAATAGGAAAAGAACTTAATATTGAAGTTTATGAAGAAGGAAAAAAGGATCCTGCCCAAATAAGTAAGAATGCTTATAATTATGCAAAAGAAAATGGGTATGATTATGTTTTAATTGATACTGCTGGACGACTTCATATTGATGAGGCTTTAATGGAAGAACTTAAAAATATAAAAAAGTTAATAAATCCAGACGAAGTTCTTTTGGTAATTGATGCAATGATGGGACAAGATGCAATAAATGTAATAACAGGATTTAATGACAATCTTGATTTAACTGGAGTAATCTTAACTAAACTTGACGGAGATACAAGAGGGGGTGTAGCACTTTCTGTAAGACATCTTACAAATGTTCCTATAAAATTTGTTGGGGTTTCAGAAAAACTAGATGGACTTGAAGCTTTTTATCCTGATAGAATGGCATCACGTATAATAGGAATGGGAGATATCTTATCAATTGTTGATAAAGCTAATGAAGTAATTGATGAAAAAGAAGCAGAAAAATCATTAAAAAAGATGAGACAAGGTAAATATGATTTAGAAGATTTTCTTACTCAAATGAAACAGATAAAAAAATTAGGATCACTAGAATCAATTTTAAAAATGCTTCCGGGAGCTAAAAAAATGGGTCTTAATAATATCAATATTGATCCTAAAGACATGGCACATGTTGAAGCAATAATTCTTTCGATGACGAAAAAAGAAAGAAGAAATCCTGATATAATAAAAGCTAGTAGGAAACAAAGAATAGCAAAAGGAAGCGGTAGACCAGTCATGGAAGTAAATCGCTTATTAACTCAATTTGAACAAAGTAAAAAAATGATGAAACAACTTACAAATGGTAATTTTAAGATGCCTTTTTAAAGAAAAATGCAAAAAAAGTTGAAATTTATCCTGAGGTTTGCTATAATACATAGGTAATTACAGGCAAGAAAGGAGGATTAAATTATGACTGAAGTAACAGTAAAAGGTAATTTAGATGGAGCACTTAAAAAATTCAAACAAAAGTGTGCTCGTGATGGAGTCCTTTCTGAAGCCAAAAAAAGAAAATTTTATGATAAGCCAGGAGTTAAACGAAGAGAAGAAAAAAAACAAAATATCATAAACTCTAGAAAAAGAAATAAAAAAAACAGCAGAAATAGAAATGACTAAAATATTTCTGTTTTTTAATAGGAGGATATAAATATGAGCTTATTGGAAAAACTAAAAAACGATTTAATTACTGCGATGAAAGAAAAAGATAAAGATAAACTAAATACTTTAAGAGCAGTAAAAGGAGCAATGCAATTAGAAATAATAAATAATAAAAAACAAGAAAATGATGATCTTTTACTTGATGTTGTTAATAAACAAATTAAAATGAGAAATGATTCAATTTCTGAATTTGAAAAAGTTGGAAGATGTGATTTGGTAGATTCTTATCAAAAAGAAGTTGATATTTTAAAAGAATATATGCCAAAAGAATTAACTAAAGAAGAACTAGAAGAAATAATAGATAATGCTATTAAAGAAACTGGTGCTAGTACTGTTAAAGATTTAGGAATTATAATGAGAATGATAACACCAATTGTAAAAAATAAATGTGATATGAAAGAAGTAACAAATAAAATCAAAGAAAAATTAAGTTAGAAAATATTAAAATTAAAGACTTTTTAAATTTATTGTGATAGCAATATATAAGTAATAATTTAGTGTATTAAAAAAGATAATTATAATATAATAAGTTTTTTTAATATTTTCTGTTGGTAGGGGTGATAGTATGTCTATTATGGTAGATATTTTTAAAAAAAGGCTTGAAATTTCTGATCTTATGTCTGAGCTTAGTGGGGGAGTAATTGATGAATATGAAATGGATTGTATAAAAAATTCTGTTTATGATAAGGTTAATTATGTTTATCGTGATGCATCTTATTCGTATTTAACACAAATAGAGGATTTTTTAAAATGTGCTAAGAAAGCTCAGTTTAGTCTTTTAGAGGTAAAGGATATTTTAGCATCTTTTGCTGAAAAACAGATTTTTATGTCTATGACAGATGCAATAATGGAGCCTTTAAATGATATGAATAGGAAAGAATTAATAGATGCTTATAAAGAGAAATATAGTATTTTAAAGGAAAAACTTAGTTTTTTTAATAATGGTTATAATATTATTGCTGTTGTAAATAAGGGATTTTTTGGTATGACTAAGACTGAAATGACTAAGTTTTTTAAAGATAATGATGTTAAGTCTTCATTTGGATATTTAGAATATATGAGTGATAATTTAATTAAGTATTATGCTACTCTTTTGGAGTATGTTACAGATGAGGTTAATTTAAGAACTAGTGATTTAAAAAGAAGAGGAGCTATAGAACCTGGACAACATAATTTTGGTAATACTTTTCGTATAGATGATATATGTGAAAAAATGAATATTTTATATACATATAAATATAATGTTACTCCTTTTGAAGAAATAGAATCTAATGCTTTTGCTCAATTATCTATGCCTGAGGTTTTTCCAGATAGAAATGGTAATGCTTCTAAAAAAAGATAAATGTTTTTAATTTACTTTAATAATTTTATTATATGATAGTGTAATTAAAAAATCATAAAATCTTTAAAATAAACTTGATTTTACTAATAAAATATAGTATATTAAATACGTTCCATGACGTGGATAGATTAAATCCTCATCTATACTAGGTTATGGTGTACTAAAAAAAGGAGGTAAGAAAATGGCTTTAACAAGTGAAAAGAAACAAGAAATAATCAAAAGATTTGCTAGAGATGAAAAAGATACTGGTTCTCCAGAAGTTCAAATTGCAATTCTTACTGAAGAAATTCTTGTTTTAACAGAACATTTAAAAGAACATAAACATGATTATCACTCTAGAAGAGGACTTCTTAAAAAAGTAGGACAAAGAAGAAGTTTACTTAACTACTTAAAGAATAAAGATGTTACTAGATATCGTGATGTTGTTAAAAAATTAAATTTAAGAAAATAGATAGGCGCTTCTTTTTTTAGCGTCTTCTTTTTATAGGAGGAAATAATGAAAAAAGTATTTGAATTAGATTTTAGAGGAAGAAATATAACAGTAGAAATAGGAGAACTTGCTAAACAAGCATCAAGTTCTTGTTTAGTTAGATATGGAGATACAGTTGTTTTAACTGCTGTTACTAATAAGAAAGAACCATCAACTGGTGATTTTTTTCCACTTATGGTTTTATATCAAGAAAAACAATATTCTGTTGGTAAAATACCAGGAGGTTTTATTAAAAGAGAAGGACGTCCAACAGAGAATGCTACACTTGCTGCACGTCTTATAGATAGACCAATTAGACCTTTATTTAAAGAAGGATTTAAAAATGAAGTTCAAGTTGTTAATACAGTTTTATCAGTAGATACTGATAACTCTCCAGAAATGACTGCACTTTTTGGATCAAGTTTAGCACTTTCAATTAGTGATTTACCTTTTGAAGGACCTGTTGCGTCTGTTATAGTAGGGCGTGTAAACGGAGAATTTGTTATAAATCCAACTGGAGAAGAACAAGAAAAAAGTGATATTTATCTAACTGTCGCTGGTACTAAGGAAGCAATAAATATGGTTGAGTCAAGTGCAGATGAAGTAAGCGAAGAAGATATGCTTGAAGCACTTATGTTTGGACATGAAGCTGTAAAAGAGTTAATAGAATTTGAAGAAAAAATAGTTGAAGAAGTTGGACTTCCTAAAAAAGATTATGAAATAATTAGAATTGATGAAGAAATTAATTCTAAAGTAAGAGACATAATTACTGTAAAAATGGTTAATGCTATTCAAATTGAAGAAAAGTTAGCTAGACAAGAAAAAATTGATGAACTTAAGGAAGAAGTTCGTGAAACATTTAGAGAAATGTATAAAGATTCTGAAGATATTAATACTGTTATAAATCAAGTAAATGAAGTACTTGAAGCTATTGAATATGAAGAAATAAGAAGACTTATTACTGAAGAGAAAATAAGACCAGATGGAAGACGTGTTGATGAAATTAGACCACTTGATTCGCAAGTTGATATACTTCCTCGTACTCATGGTTCTGCTTTATTTACTAGGGGACAAACTCAAGTTTTAAGTGTTACAACTTTAGGATCAATTGGAGAATATCAAATTTTAGATGGACTTTCTGATGAAGAAGGAAAAAGATTTATGCATCATTATAACTTTCCGCAATTTAGTGTTGGAGAAACTGGTAGATATGGTGCACCTGGAAGAAGAGAAATAGGGCACGGGGCACTTGGAGAAAAAGCTTTAGCAAGAGTTATTCCAAGTGAAGAAGAATTTCCTTATACAATAAGAGTAGTATCTGAAGTACTTGAAAGTAATGGTTCATCTTCTCAAGCAAGTATTTGTGCAGGTTGTATGAGTTTAATGTCTGCTGGAGTTCCAATAAAAGATATGGTCGCAGGTATTGCAATGGGACTTATTACAAAAGGAGATAAATATACAATACTTACAGATATTCAAGGAGCAGAAGACCATTTTGGAGATATGGACTTTAAAGTAGCAGGAACAAAAAAAGGTATATGTGCTCTTCAAATGGATATAAAAATAAAAGGTATAACTAAACAAATTTTAAAAGAAGCTTTAGAACAAGCTAAGAAAGCAAGATTTGAAATACTTGAAAATATGAAAACTGCGATTGAAGAACCTAGAAAAGAACTTTCTAAATACGCTCCAAAAATTAAACAAATTAAAATTAAAGAAGAAAAAATTAAGGATGTTATTGGACGTGGTGGAGATGTTATTACTAAGATTATTCAAGATGCAAGTGGAGTAGTTAGTGTTAATGACAAAAATGCTGTTAAAATAGATATTGAAGATGATGGAAGAGTAATTTTATATCATACTGATTATGCTGTTATTGATAAAGCAATTTCTTTAATAGAAAATGTTGTTAGAGAAGTAGAACCAGGAGAAATTTATACTGCAAAAGTTGTAAAAATAGAAAGCTTTGGTTGTTTTGTAGAAGTATGGCCTGGATGTGAAGGACTAGTTCATATTTCAAAACTTGCAAAAGAAAGAGTAGAAAAAACTGAAGATGTTGTAAAACTTGGAGATGAAATAGTTGTTAAATTTATTGGAACAGATAATAAAGGAAGATTAAACTTTTCTAGAAAAGATGCAATGTAGTAAAAGGAGTGATTAGTTCACTTCTTTTGTTTTGTCAATTTTTGCCAAATTTTCTTGCAAAAAACTAAGATATTATATATACTTAATTTATACAGTACAAGAGTACTTTGAAGGGAGATTTGGTTATGAAAAAATTAAATAATAAACTTACAATAGTTACGCTTTTTTTTATGATTTGTAACTTTTTTATTGTGCCAATAGCTAATGTTTTTGCAGAAAGTAGTACTGCTGTTGATGATTATATTTCTGATATGAATAGTAAATCAAATGCTATAGATTATAATTTTAGATCATCAAAAAATAGCTTGACGTATATTAATAATTCATCTTTTAAATATGCAGTAGATAGTTTTTATAATGAATATAATTTATTTAAAAATAATTATGATAGTTATATTAATAATATAGGAGATAGTATTTCTGTTAGAAAGGTATTAGTAGATAGTAATTCTCCTTTATTAGATGAATATGATTCAAAAAAAGTAAAAAGTGAAATAGTTTATTTTAAAAATGTTCAAGATGTTATCTATCACAATAGTAAAACTGATTTAGATGAAATTTTAATTACAGGAACTTCTTTAGCAGACCTTATTAATAAAACTTATTTTTT
Source organism: uncultured Mycoplasma sp. (assembly GCA_964455135.1). Taxonomy (GTDB): domain Bacteria; phylum Bacillota_I; class Bacilli_A; order RF39; family UBA660; genus UMGS1449. The sequence continues at coordinate 3,127 of CAYVXN010000002.1, read as the reverse complement.
AGAATATTATAATAAATACGATGATTTTTTAATTAATTATGATTCACATATAAATGGATATCAAAGCTATTATGATCAAATTATTAATGATTACAATGAATCGAAAAACATTATAAATAATTATATACTTGAGATTAATGAATTTATTAAAGATGAGCAAGAAAAAGGAAATAAACCAAATGTGTTATATAATGGTACTAATGTAATTGATAGTTTAAATTCTTGTATAAAACAACTTGATATTTCATTAAATAAAGCTTTATCTACTTCTTATAATAATGATTTTGATAGTGCTGTAAATGATGCTACTAATATAAAAAATTCTTTTTTTGAGAATAATAAAAATATAACTTCTGATTTAACTGAAGAAATAAATAGTTTAACAAATAAGTATAAATATAATTATGATAAACTTAGTGATTTATTTGAAAGCGTTTCTATAAATATGTCTTCTATTGATTATAGTTTAATAAAAACCATAGATAAAGATAAAATTTCTGAATTTATTTCTTTATTTGAAGATATATATATTTTGGATAAAGAATATACAGACTTAAACAAAAAAATAGATAGTTATTTAAATAGAATGCCTAGTGAAAGTTCATTAATTTTAAATTCTATTGATGATTTAAATAGTTATTATGAAAATCTTAATAAAGAAAAATTACTAGATTTATACAATAACTTTGTCTATAATGCTAATTTAAGTGATGAAAATATAATTGATTCTTTACTTTTATTTGATTATTTATCAGATAAACAGTATGAATATTTAATGAATGTAAAAAAATCATTTTACAATATAAGTTTAATAGATGATTCTAAGTACAAAATAAATATTACAAAAAACTATTTAATAATAAATGGATTAGATAATATAAAAAAATCATCATTTTATAATAATTTAACTTATAATGGTATTAAATATGAATTAATTGGGGACTCTGATATTTTAGACAAAAATACTGTTTTAAAATTATATGATAGAAATGGACTATATTTATGTAGTTTGAATATTATAATAAAAAATGATGTTAATGGAGATGGATTAGTTAATAATAAAGATGTTAGTTTATTAAAAAATAAAGTTTTATATCAAAAATTTAATAATTATGATAAGATAGCAAGTGATATTAATAATGATAATGTTTTAAATATAAATGATTTAGTAGAGTTAAATAAAATAGTTAATAAAATAACTGAGAGTAAAGGAGATAAATCATCATTTAAAATATTTGTTAATGAAACTTTTGAATATGTTACTTATAATATTTATTTAAATACCAATGGGGTAGTAAATGGTTTTGAATTTAATATAATGACTAGTTCTAATTTAAAATTTGTTAAAGCAATTACTGGAAATGGAGTAAAATACTTTAATAATAATGGCATAATAAGAGTTTTGGGATTAGGAACATATAAAGATAATTATCTAGTTTTAAAAGTTACATTTAAGAAAAATTTAAATAGCAATAAAGATATTAGATTTATGCTAAAAAATGGAATTATTTTATTTGATAATTTAGGATATAATGATAATTTAAATTATAAAAATATAATAAAGTACAAATGCGATAAAGAAGAAATAAAACTAGATAATTTAAAACAAATAAGTTCTATTAATAATGAAAATCAAAAGAATATAACTATTGATAAAAAAGATAATATTCTATCTGATACGTCTAAAAAAAGTAAAGTATATGAAGAAAATTTAAATAATCAAGATATTGCTTGGAATAATGTTATAAAAATTGCTATAATTGTATTACTTGGAGCATTAATTATTTATTTTCTTAACAAAGATTCAGAGGTAGATTTTGAGGAAAATACAAATAACCAAGATGAAAATACCAATAAGAAGTAGGTTTGAAATCTATTTCTTTTTGTTTTCCTATATGTTAAAATAAACGAGAGAGTGATTTTATGAAGTTAAACGATGAAATTGTTGTTACAATATTAGATGATAATCATAATGGAAATGGTATTGCAAAAGTAAATGATTTTCCAGTTTTTATTCCTAAAACAATAAAGGGAGATATTGTTAAGATAAAAGTTAATAGTATTAATAGAAAATATGCTTTTGGAAAAGTTATTTCTTATATTAAAAAAAGTTCGGATATAGAAAATGTAAAATGTCCTTATTATGATAAATGTGGAGGTTGCGATCTTTTACATGTTTCTTATAGTAGAGAAAATTATCTTAAGAAAAAATATGTTTCTCATATTTTTAATGATTTTCCTTGCGAAATTAATTATTTTGATAGAGAAAATTATCGAAATAAAGTAACTTTACATGTTAAAAATAAAAAACTTGGGTTTTATAAAGAAAAAACAAATGAGTTAATTGAAATATCTAGTTGTATGCTTTTAGATAATGAAATTAATAAACTAGTTAAGTTTTTAAAAAATATTGATTTATCTTTAATAGAAGAAATAGTAATAAAAAAAGGTGATGATAATCTTTTATTAAGTGTAACTGGTAATATAAATAATAAAGATATTTTAAATTTGATTAATTTTCCTGGACTTACTAGTATTTATCAAAATGATAAACTTATTTATGGCATGGAATATATAATAAATAGATTAGGTAATATTAAATATAATATCAATCAAAATTCATTTTTTCAAGTTAATAACAAATGTGCCAATCTTTTATACGATAGAGTTAAAGATTATGTGAAATGTTCTGATAAACTTCTTGATTTATATTGTGGTACTGGAAGTATAGGAATTTATTTAAGTGAAATTTGTAAAGAAGTAGTAGGAATAGAAATAAATAAAGATTCTGTTAAATGTGCTAAAAAGAATATAAAAGATAATAACATTTCTAATTATAAAATAATTAAAGGAGATGCATCTTTATTAAAAAAAGATAACTATGATGTTATTGTAGTAGATCCACCAAGAAGTGGTCTTGATGAAAAAGTTGTTTCTACTTTAAATGAAATTAATTGTAAAAAACTAATATATATTTCTTGTAATCCAAGTACTTTAAAAAGAGATGTAAATTCTCTTGATAAATATAAAATTAATAATATGGAAGTCTTTAACATGTTTCCAGGTACAAAGCATGTGGAAACTGTTTGTGTTTTAAAACGAAGATAAGTTTTATAAAATAACTGTT
>CAYVXN010000001.1:0-34582 GCA_964455135.1 uncultured Mycoplasma sp. | reverse complement strand
GTAAAAGTTATTAACACTTATTAACAATTAAAAAATAGACTAATCCCCATAAAAAAAAAGTAATGTTTCACGTGAAACATTACTCAGTATCTTGAACATTATTATCATCATTATCACTTTCTTCCTTACTAACAACAGTAACAGAAGTAACAACTTGCTTATCCTTCAAATTCATAAGCCTAACACCTTGGGTATTACGTCTCAAAGTAGATACATTAGAAACATCTAATCTAATCACAGTACCCTCATCAGTAGTAATAATAATATCCTCATCACCAACAACAGACTTAAATGCAACAATTAATCCATTCTTATCAGTAATATTAAGAGCCTTAACACCCTTACTACCACGATGTGTCAAACGATACTCATCAACAGCAGTCTTCTTACCATAACCCTTTTCAGTAACAACCAAAATAAGTTCAGAGTTATTAACAATTTCAGCACCAATTACACATCCGTCATTCATATCAATACCCTTAACACCAGAAGCACTACGACCCATAACTCTTACTTCATTCTCATTAAACCTAACCATCCTACCAGAATTAGATGCCATAATTACCTCATCATCACCAGTAGTCTTCTTAACACTAGTAAGTTCATCTCCATCCTTCAACGTAATAGCGATCTTACCATTCTTACGAATAGAATCAAACTCAGAAATCTCTGTTCTCTTAACCAAACCATTCCTAGTAAAGAACATCAAATTCTTACAAATATCATCCTTTTCAACAGGAATAATAGCATTAACATACTCATTTTTCTCCAAAGGTAAGATATTAACAATTGGCACTCCCTTGGACTGTCTGCTAAATTCCGGAAGTTCATAACATTTTATACGATAAACCTTACCATAATTACTAAAGAATAACAAATAATCATGAGTAGAACAACTTATTAACATATCAACCTGATCCTCATCATTAGTAGCCATTCCCTTAATACCAACACCACCACGATGTTGACTCCTATAAGTATCAGAAACCAAACGCTTAATATAACCATTCTTAGTCATAGAAACAATAACACTATCATTTGGAATCAAAGACTCATCCTCAATATAATCAATCGCAGTCATATCAATAGAAGTTCTCCTATCATCACCATACTTATCAGCAATTTCTCTCATCTCAGACTTAATAATATCATTAACCCTGTCATCACTAACCAAAATACCACGAAGATCCTCAATAAGTTTAAGAGTTTCCTCCAAATCTCTCTCAATCTTTTCCCTTTCAAGACCAGTAAGCCTACGAAGTCTAAGTTCCAAAATAGCATCAGCTTGAGCATCACTTATACCATAAGAAGATTTAAGCCTGTCCTTCGCAATAACATCACTTTCACTCTCACGAATAATCTTAATAAAATCATCCAAATGATCAAGAGCAATCTTATAACCCTCCAAAATATGAGCCTTAGCAAGAGCCTTATCCAAATCAAACTTAGTCCTACGAATAACAACTTCCCTTTGATGATCAACATACTTAGAAATAATATCCTTTAAACCAAGTAACTTAGGAACACCCTGATCAAGCATAAGAAGAATAATACCAAAAGTATTTTGAAGCTGAGTATGCTTATACAAATTATTAAGAACAACATTAGCATTAGCATCCTTCTTAAGCGTAATAACAATCTTAACACCAAAATCCGTATCATTTTCCTCATGATAATCAGCAATACCCTCAAGAACCTTATCCCTAACTAAAGAAGCAATACGATTCTTAAGATCCATAGTATTAAGACCATAAGGAATCTCAGAAATAACTATCCTACTTTTAGAGCCACTTTCATCAATAGATGCACGACACCTAACAGTAATAGTACCCCTACCAGTCTCATAAGCCTTACGAATACCACTATTGCCAAGAATAATCGCACCAGTAGGAAAATCAGGACCCTTAATATGTTGCATCAACTCATCCAAAGTAATCTCATTATTATCAATATAAGCAATACAACCATTAATAACTTCACGTAAATTGTGTGGTGGAATATTAGTAGCCATACCAACAGCAATACCCATAGTACCATTAACCAAAATATTAGGAAATCTACTAGGTAAAACAACCGGTTCCTTCTCTTCCTCATCAAAGTTTGGAGCAAAATCAACAGTGTTCTTATTCAAATCACGAAGAAGTTCCAAACTAATCTTAGAAAGACGAGCCTCAGTATAACGCATTGCCGCAGCACCATCGCCATCCATATTACCAAAGTTACCATGGCCATCTACAAGCATATAACGATAACTAAAATCCTGAGCCATCCTAACCATAGCTTCATAAATGGAACTATCACCATGAGGGTGATATTTTCCCATTACATCCCCAACAATTCTAGCACATTTACGATGACCCTTATCCGGAGTATATCCAGAATCAAACATAGAATACAAAATACGTCTATGTACAGGTTTAAGACCATCACGAAGATCAGGAAGTGCACGAGATACAATAACACTCATAGAATAATCCAAAAATGACTTCTTAACTTCATCAACAATATTATTTTCCTTTAATCTATCCATAATAACCTCCTAAACATCCAAATTGTCTGCATAAACAGCATTTTTCTCAATAAACTCACGACGAGGTTCAACATCCTCACCCATAAGCGTTCTAAATACCTCATCTGCAGCAATCGCATCATCAACAGTAATTTGTCTAAGTATCCTATTTTCCTTTGCCATAGTAGTATCACGAAGCTCATCAGCATCCATTTCTCCAAGCCCTTTCATACGAGTAATAGTATATTTTGCATTAGAAGGCAAAGTTTTCAAATACTCATCACGTTCATTCTCATCAAGCACATACTTAATATTCTTACCATGAACAATCTTAAAAAGCGGAGGTTGAGCAGCATACACATGACCTGCATCAACAACAGGTTTAAAAAATCTATAAAACAAAGTAAGTAGTAAAACCCTAATATGAGACCCATCAACATCCGCATCGGTCATTATAATAATCTTATCATAACGAAGTTTACTAAGATCAAACTCCTCACCAATACCAGTACCAAAAGCCGTAATCATAGTACGAATTTCCTCATTAGCAAGAGCCCTATCAAGACGAGCCTTCTCAACATTCAAAATCTTTCCACGAAGAGGAAGAATAGCTTGAGTCATAAAATCACGACCCTTTTTCGCAGAACCCCCAGCAGAATCCCCTTCTACCAAGAAAATCTCAGAAACAGACGGATCCTTACTCTTACAATCAGTAAGCTTTCCAAAGAAATTAGTAATCTCAAGATCACCCTTACGTCTAGTAGTTTCCCTAGCACGTTTTGCAGCAACCCTAGCATGAGAAGCAGTAATAGCCTTTTGAACAATAACCTTAGCTTGATTAGGATTTTCCATCAAAAATCTCTCAAATCCCTCAGCAAAAATCTTACTAGCAATACCTCTTACCTCAATATTACCAAGTTTAGTCTTAGTTTGCCCCTCAAACTGAGGATTAGGATGCTTACAAGAAACAATCATAGTTATTCCTTCCTTAACATCATCAGCAAGCAAATTATCATCCTTTTCCTTAAGAGCATTAATACTTCTAGCATACTTGTTAAGTATCCTAGTAAGAGCTAGTCTAACACCATCCTCATGAGTACCACCTTCATGAGTATTAATGTTGTTAACAAAAGAATAAATATTTGCAGAATAAGACTCATTATACTGAAGAGCAACCTCAATAGAAATATCCTTTTCAACACCAGAAACATCAATTATATCCTCATGAATAGGCTTTTTATTTCCATTAATAAGCTTAACATATTCAGAAATACCACCCTCGTATAAAAACTCATCCTTCTTATCAACTTCACGCTCATCAATTAAAATAAGTTTCAAATTTCTATTTAAAAAAGCAAGCTCACGTACCCTTTGTTTCAAAGTATCATAATCAAAAACAGTAGTTTCCTCAAAAATACTAGGATCTGGTTTAAAAGTTACAGTAGTACCAGTCCTCTCACTAGAACAATCTCCAATAACTTCAAGTCTTCCTTCAGGTTTACCACCATCAACGTATCTTTGCTTATAAACCTTACCATTTTTATAAACAGTAACCTCTAGCCAAGACGAAAGAGCATTAACAACAGAAGCCCCCACACCATGAAGACCACCAGAAACCTTATAACCTCCACCACCAAACTTACCACCAGCATGAAGAACAGTAAAAACCGTTTCAACAGTAGAAAGCCCAGTTTTAGGATGAATGTCAACAGGAATACCACGACCATTATCCTTAACAGTAATAGTATTTTCCTTACCTATAACTATCTCTATAGTATTACAAAATCCAGCCAAAGCCTCATCAATAGAGTTATCAACAATCTCCCAAACCAAATGATGAAGTCCTCTAGAACCAGTAGTACCAATATACATACCAGGTCTTTTACGAACTGCCTCAAGTCCTTCTAAAACCTGAATAGCAGAAGAATCATACTTTTTTTCATTTTCATTCATATCTGTCACTCCTTTTCTTAATTGAACCATCACTAACAGTAAATATACTAGCCTTATTTAATATCTTTTCACTAATATTATTTATATCAGTAGTAGTAATAATAAACTGTATATTACTCTTAATAAACTTTAGCAAATTCTTTCTCTTATCAATATCAATCTCACTAAAAATATCATCCAAAAGGACAATAGGATAACTTCCCTTTATCTCTTTAAATAAATTAATTTCAGCAAGCTTAAAAGATAAAATAGCAATTCTTTGCATACCCTGAGAACCAAATAATTTTAAATCCTCACCATCAAGCAAAAAAACAAAATCATCCCTATGAGGACCATACATAGTAGAACCTTTCTCAATATCACTATCATAATTATCTCTAAAAAAACTAATATAATCATCTTTATTAACACAAGAAACACTACGTTTATAAACGATCTTAAGTCCACTTTTTTTAGCAATCTTATAATAAATATCACCAATATAAGAATTTATATCATCAAAATACTTACCTCGATACTCATAAATAAACATAGCCCTATCAATCAAACTATCTGTAATAATATCCAAATAATTATAATCAATCCTAGAATAATTCTTTCTAATATAATCATTACGAAGTTTCAAAATCTTATTATATTCATTCAAAACCTTTAAATACTTATTATAAAGCTGACAAAGTTCAATATTAATAAAATTTCTCCTACAAAGAGGTGCCTTCTTTATAATATCCAAATCATCTGGACTAAACATAATAACATTCATATTAGAAACATAATCAGATACTTTCCTAATTCCACTATTATTAAATTTTAACTTTTTCTCCCCATTTCCATACAAAACTTCCATTTTTCGCACTAAATTACCAATCTTCAAAGATCCCTTCACCTTAAAAAATAGTTTGTCCTTCTTAACAAGTTCATCCTCCAAAATACCTTTAGAGGACTTAGAAAAAGCCAAAACATAAATACTATCTAGAATACTAGTTTTTCCTTGAGCATTTTTTCCAATAAAAATATTAACATTTTTATTAAAATCTAAACAAATCTTATCAATATTTCTAAAATTAACAATTTCAATATTTTTTAAGTACATATTTAAAATTTAAATTTAATTCCCTCAAATTTGCATCAACTCCAAAACCTAGTACTCCAGTACTTACTATTACATTATACCACAAAAAGCCCTAAAAAAAAACGATTTTACACTTTTTAATCGTTTTTTTTCACTATTTTTCTATTACTAGAAATAGAATCTAACATATTACATCTAAATATCTGATTCTTGATAGAAAAATATGGACAATTAGCAATAATTGACTCACCATTATTAAAAATAATTTTAGACCTTTTACCACATTTTTCAACACTTTTTATCTTTTTATAAGAAATCCAAGAAACAGTATTAGAACTAAGAGCTTCGGTAGGAAAAAAGATCAAGTTTTGTGATTCTTCAACAATAATCGGAGCCTTATAAACACTACCTAAAATATTTTTAGAACCAAGTATTCTACCTTCAAAACTACTACCAAAATACTTACAAGAGTCTTCCATAATAGAATAAGGAATCTCATCAACAATATATTCATCAGATTCTTCTAAAACCCTAGCCTTATCTTTATCAAAAGGCAGTATAGCAAGTGTCTCGTCATTAATCTCATACTTCATAAAATTCACCCCCTCAAAATACAAATTTCGCAACAAAAAATGTTACAATTTTTAAATTAACATAAACAAAAGTCGAAAAAACTAGAAATATGTCGATAAAAACTAAAAAAGAAAATTTGCGTTTAAAATAAACAAAAAGTTTACAAAAAAAAACTTATCAACAACAATTGTTAATAAGTTCTTATAGGTAAAATTAAACACACAAGATCTTCGCTATCATCATTATTAAGCAAAATAGGTTTTATTTCTCCAACAAAAGTTAAAACTACATTCTTAGAATTTATAGTACGGAGAGCATCCATCATATATTTAGCACTAAAAGAAATTTTAATACTATTATTACAATCAACACTCATCTTTTCTTCAACTTTACCAATTTCTAAAGACATAGAAGTTATCTTAAGAAGATTGTTCTTAATTTCTAAGGTAATTATATTATTATCATTATCATTATTTAAAATACTAGCTCTATCAACCATACTATAAAATTCATTAGTATCAAGCTTCAAATCAAATAACGATTCACTAGGTATTAAATTCTTAGTATTAGGATAAGTTCCGTTAATAAGCCTAGATTGAAATAAAATATTATTAAACTTAAAAATTACTTTATTACTAAATAAATGCATTTCAATAGATTCATCATCAGAAGAAGTAAGTAATTTCAAAAGTTCAGACAAATTCTTACTAGGAATTATAATATCAGCAGAATTATTAACACTCTTTGTTAATTTATGTTTTTTTAAAGCAAGTCTATAAGAATCAGTTGCACTACATTCTAAATTATCATCATTTATTTTTATGTTAACTCCTGTTAACACTACCCTTGCTTCATCCAAAGAACAAGCATAATTTGTTTGAGTAATCAAAGATTTAAAAGAAGAAATACTCATACTTACAAAATCAGGAGACAACTCTAAATCTATATCAGGAAATTCTTTAGCATCAATACCATTAAGATTAAATTCACTGTTTTCTGTGAATATCATAATCTTATGATCATCAATTATTTCTATATTTATAAAATCTGCTTCAAGTTTCCTAATAATATCTAAAATATATTTACCTTTAATAACTATATTACCAGTACCTTCTATTATTAAATTATCTCCCTTATTAATAACAGTTTGAATAGTAATATCATTATCTGAAGCTGTAATAACAAGTTTTTCTTTACTAAGTTCAAACTTAATTCCAGATAATATTGGTATAATATTCTTACTAGATATAGCTTTAGCAACATTATTTAAAGCTTCTAACAAGACTAATCTTTTAATTTTTAATTTCATTTTTAAAACCTTCTTTCTTTTTTTATTATTATATTATTTATATTATTACTGTTAATAATGTTAATAACTCACAAAGCCCTTATATATCAACAGTTAATATCTCTTTTTCTTGTTAATATCTATCAACAATTTTAACAAAATTATGTTAATTGCTTCTCAATATTAACAATTGCATCATTTAAATCTTTATTAATTTTCATCTCATTTTCAATTTTATTACAAGCATGAATAACAGTAGCATGATTTTTTCCAGAAAACTCTATCCCTATTCTCTCAAAAGACTCATCAGTAAGCTTTCTACACAAATACATAGCAACCTGTCTAGGAATAGCAAGATTTGGAGTTCTTTTCTTAGATTTCATATCTTCAAAAGAAATATTATAAAAATTAGCTACACTCTTTTGAATACGTCTTATATCATTTTGATCAGTAACAGCATCCCTTTTAGTGAAGTCTCTTAAAGCTTCCATAGCAAATTCTAAAGTAATATTATTTTCACACATAATAGCAGAATATGCAACAAGTCTAGTAATAGAACCCTCAAGTTGTCTAACATCATTACCAATATTTGAAGCAATATAAGAAATAACATCTTCTCCAATAACAATATTCTCTCTTTTTAATTTATTCTTAATAATAGCAACTTTAAGAGAATAATCTGGAGGACTAATATCAACTTGAAGCCCCCAAGCAAAACGAGTCCTAAGTCTATCTTCAAGCACTTTTAAATCTTCCGGAGACCTATCAGAAGAAACAATAATTTGTTTACTATCATTATATAAATTGTTAAAAGTGTGGAAAAACTCTTGCTGAGTCTTTTCTGCTCCTCCTAAAAACTGAATATCATCTATTAAAAGAACATCAACATTCCTATATTTATTCTTAAAAAACTCAACATAATCCAAATTGTTAACATTATTGTTTTTTCTAGCAAGTCCAGTAAAATCATTCATAAAATCATCACTAGTAACATACAATACTTTTTTCTTATATTTAGTTTCAATATAATTACCAATAGCATGCATCAAATGAGTTTTACCAAGACCACTATTACCATAAATAAACAAAGGATTATACATAGTTCCAGGATTTTCAGCAACAGCAAGCGCAGCAGCTTGAGCAAATTTATTAGATTCCCCAACAATAAAATTTTCAAAAGTATAATTTTTCTTCAAATTAGATTCATGATTTAAAGCATAATTAGAAGAATTAGGTATACTGACACTAGAAATATTCTTTTCTTTATCCCGCTCCAAAACATCTTCAACGTTATCCTTTAAAATATAGATAATACTATCAACAGGACTTGTTAATAAGTTATTAAAACTATTTAAAATAATATCCTTATAGTTTTGTTCAATATGACTCTTATACCACATAATAGGAATAACAAGTCTTATTTTATCATCTACAATACCAATAAAATCAATATTCTTAAACCAAGTTTCAAAAGATAAAGGATCAACGATATTACTGATATTATCTAATACTTTTTGCCACAACAAATTGTTATCCATAATACCATCTCCCCATCTATAAAGTATTTACAACCTAAAACAATTGTAATACAATTTTTAATTTTTGAAAAGTGAAAAAAGTTATTAACAGACTTATTAACAGACTTATCAACAGTCAATTTCCTTTTATCACAATACTATAAAATACTTTTTAACAAATTTCAACAATTTTTTTATTAACAAATTAACAATTGTTAATAGTTAAAAAGTTAATTAACGTTAATTTTGTTAATAACTCAAAAAATATTGACAAATAACTAGTTTTTCATATACAATAATACCGATAAATTGACTGGAGGTGCAAGAAGTGAAAAAAGGAACTTTTCAACCAAATAATCGAAGAATGAAGAAAAAACATGGTTTTTTCTCACGTATGAAATCTGGAATTATTAATAAAAGAAGAAGAAAAGGAAGAAAAAACTTATCAAAATAGTAATCCACTAAAAAGTGGATTTTTGATTATGGAGGTAACAATGAAAAAACAAAATATTGTTCAAAAGTCAAAAGATTTTAATAGAATAATAAAAAAACATCAAGGAAAAGCTAGTAAATATTTCATTATAAATAAAGAAAAAAATAATGAAAATATTCCAAAATTTGGTATAACATTCACAAAACACATAGGAAACGCAGTAACAAGAAATAAATTAAAAAGAAGAATAAAATCTGTCATAGATAATAATAAAAATATATACCAACATAATCAAAATTACATAATTATAGCAAAAAAACAAACTCTAGATTTAACATATCAAGAATTAGAAAAAGAATTAATATATCTTTTCAAAAAAATAAAAGGAGAATAGTATGAAAAAACAAAACAAAATTCTAAAAGCGCTAATAGTCTTAGTATTATTAGTAACTTTAACCGGTTGTACAACTACATTAAAAGATAAAGAAGGAAAAATAGTTAAAAATGAAGAAACAGGTCAAGCAATAACAGAAAATATTATTTGTAAACCTACAGACAAAGAAAGCATAAAACTATACGAAGAAAACAAAGTAAATATAGAAAAACTTCCAGATTGTGATGATATGAAAATTGTCGGTGATTACGAAGGAATATGGAATACACTTTTTGTAAGACCACTTGCATTTATCATCATAAAAATAGGCTCACTCGTAGGATCGACAGCAATATCAATAGTAATAATTACACTAATTTTAAGATTCGCGCTTTTCCCAATGACTAGAAAAACATTACTTCAATCAGAAAATATGAAAAAAGCTCAACCAGAATTAACAAGAATAGAAAAAAAATATGAAGGAAAAACAGATCAAGAATCAATGACAAAGAAAAGTACTGAAATGATGGCAGTATATAAAAAATACGAAATAAAACCATTATCAGGTTGTTTATTTGCATTTATTCAATTACCAATACTTCTAGCTTTCTGGGAAGCAATAAATAGAGTTCCAGCAATATTTGAAGAAAAATTCTTAGGAATAAACATGGGAACAACTCCCCTATCCGCAATGTCATCTGGAGATTGGTATTATATAATAATTTGTATAATTCTAATCGCAGTAACCTACTTCTCTTATAAATTAAATCCATCAATGGCAGTAAATGATCAAATGGCAAAACAACAAAAAATGATGACAACAGTAATGACTATCTTTATAGGATTTATGTCATTTACATTGCCAACAGCAATAGCATTCTACTGGATAACATCATCATTATTTACAATATTCCAAAATTTTGCATTAACAAGGAGGAACAAACATGAATAAACAAACATTTTCCGGAAAAACCAAAGAAGAAGCAATTATAAACGCAACCGAAGGATTAAACGCTAATGAAAATGAATTAGTCATAGTAGAAAAAGAAATAAAAAAATCACTTTTTTCCAAAAAAGTAGAAATAGAAGCAATAACAAAAGAAGAACTAAATAAAGAAATAAAAGATTATATAACAAAGATAGTAAAAAACATGGGAATAAATGCAAAAATAGAAACAAAAACAAGAGAAGAAACCCCAATATTTAACCTAATCGCACCAGATATATCAATCTTAATAGGAAAAAATGGTAGAACTATCGAAGCTCTTCAAAACATAACAAATCAAATGATAAGTACAAATCTAAACACTTATTACAGATTTATAATAGATGTAAACGATTATAAATCAAATAGAAGAAAAAGATTAGAAAAAACAGCAAAATATACCGCAAAAGAAGTAGCAAAAACAAAAATAGAAGCACATCTAGAACCAATGAATTCATACGAAAGAAGAATAATTCATAACATTTTAACAAATTCAAAAGATGTAATAACAGAATCTGAAGGAGAAGAACCAAATAGACACGTTGTTATAAAACCAAAAGAAGAAAAATAATCTTCTTTTTTCATTAAAGGAGGCAAAAAAAATGAATGATACTATCGCTGCAATTTCCACAACTCTAGGAGTCGGTGCAATTTCAATAATCAGAGTATCAGGAAAAGATTCAATACAAAAAGTAAATAAATTAACAAGTATTGATTTAACAACAAAAGAAAGTCATACAGTATCCTATGGATACATAAAAGAAAAAGATGAAATAATAGATGAAGTTCTAATAACAATAATGAAAAGTCCAAAAACATTTACAACTGAAGACACCGTAGAAATAAATTGTCACGGAGGAATTGCAACTACAGAAAAAGTACTAGAATTACTTCTAAAACAAGAAATAAGACTAGCAGAACCAGGTGAATTTACAAAAAGAGCATTTTTAAATGGAAGAATAGACCTAACAAAATCCCAAGCAGTAATGGATTTAATAAATGGAAAAAATGAAAAAGCAAGAAAAATAGCCATAAATAATCTAACAGGCACAACAACAAACAAAATAAAAAGATTAAGAGAAAAATTAGTAAAAATAATAAGTAATATCGAAGTAAATATAGATTATCCAGAGTATCAAGATATAGAAGAAATAACAACAAAAACAATAGAAAACGAAATAGATAACATAGAAGAAGACTTAAATAAAATAATAGAAAACTCAAAAACAAGTAAACTCTTAACATCAGGAATAAATGTTGCAATAATAGGAAGACCAAATGTTGGAAAAAGCAGTATTCTAAATAAACTAATCGAAGAAGAAAAAGCCATAGTAACAAATATTCCAGGAACAACAAGAGACATAGTAGAAGCTCATCTTAACCTAAACGGAATAACTTTAAACCTAATAGATACCGCCGGAATAAGAGAAACAGAAGATATTGTAGAAAAAATAGGAGTAGAAAAATCAAAACAAGCCTTACAGCAAGCTGATTTAGTATTGCTAGTATTAAACAGTAATGAACCCCTAACAGAAGAAGATAAAAAATTACTAGAAATATCAAAAAATAAAAAAAGAATCATTGTTGCTAATAAATCAGATCTAAAAACAAATCTAAATCTAAAAGAAGAAAACATAGTTTACACCACAACAACAAGTGAAACAGGTATAGAAAACTTAATTAAAAAAATAAAAGAAATGTTTTCCCTAGAAGAACTAGAAACAAATGACTTTTGCTATGTCTCAAACATAGAACAATTAAATAAAATAGAAAAATCAAAAGAAAACATAATAAGTATTAAAGAAGGACTTAAAAATAACACTCCAATCGACTTAATAGAAGTAGATCTAAAAAACATTTGGCAAACACTTGGCGAAGTAATCGGAGAAACCTATACCGAAGAACTATTAGATAATTTATTTAAAAACTTTTGTGTTGGAAAATAAATCAAAGCCACAATAAAGGCTTTTTTCTTGTTTAAATATAAAAAATATGCTACAATACAAACGCAATAAAACGAGGTGAAATAAAAATGAATTATGACATAATCGTAGTAGGCGGAGGACATGCAGGTTGTGAAGCCGCACTAGCATCCGCTAGACTTAACAATAAAACCCTCCTAATAACAGGTAACATAAAAAACATTGCAGATGCACCATGTAACCCCTCAATCGGAGGACCTGCAAAAGGTATCGTAGTAAGAGAAATAGATGCTTTAGGTGGAGAAATGGCAAAAAACACCGACAAATCAATTCTTCAAATAAAAAAATTAAATACTAGAAAAGGACCTGCAGTCTGGGCATTACGCGCTCAAATAGATAAAGTAGATTATCAAAAAAATATGTTAGAAACAATCCAAAATCAAGAAAACTTGGAAATAAAAGAAACCCTAGTAGAACACCTAATAGTAGAAAATAATAAAATAAAAGGAGTCCTAACAAGAGAAAAAGAAAAAATTCTATCTAAAGCAGTAATCTTAACAACAGGAACCTATCTTAACTCAAACATTCTAATAGGAAACACCAAGAAAAAAGAAGGACCACATGGAGAAGAAACAGAACTAAACTTAAGTAAAGACTTAAAAAATCTAGGTTTCCAAGTAAAAAGACTAAAAACAGGAACTCCTCCAAGAATAAAAAAAGATACCATAGATTACACAAAAACAAACACAGAAAAAGGATCAGAAACTCCCCTAACCTTCTCTTATCAAAATAAAGTAATGTACAGTCCAGAAAACCAAGAAAACTGTTACCTTATCTATACAACCAAAGAAACACACGAAATAATCAATAAAAATTTAGAAAAATCAGCAATGTATGGAGGTTATGCCGAAGGAATTGGACCAAGATATTGTCCCTCAATTGAAGATAAAATAGTAAGATTTAGTGACAAAGAACGTCATCAACTATTCCTAGAACCAGAAAGCAAATACTATGACACCATATATATCCAAGGATTTTCAACCAGTATGCCAAAAGATGTCCAAGAGCAAATGGTAAAAAGTTTACCAGGCCTAGAAAATGCCAAAATACTAAACTACGCTTATGCAATAGAATACGATGCAATCGACCCAAGAACATTAAAAAGAACACTAGAAACAAAACTAGTAGAAAACCTTTACACCGCAGGACAAATAAATGGAACAAGTGGCTACGAAGAAGCAGCATGTCAAGGATTAATCGCAGCAATAAACGCAAATCAAAAATTAAAAAACAAAACACCACTTATCCTAAGAAGAGATGAAGCATATATCGGAGTCCTAATTGATGACTTAGTAACAAAAGGTATTGAAGATCCATACAGACTACTAACCTCAAGAGCAGAATATCGCCTTCTTCTAAGAAATGATAATGCTGATTTAAGACTAACAGAATATGGAAAAGAAATAGGTCTAGTAACAGATAAAGATTATCAAAGATTTAAAAATAAAAAAAATGAAATAAAAAGTTTAACAAAAGAACTTGAAAAAGAAATAACTCCAACAAAAAAAATAAATGAAATATTAAAAACAAATAATTTAAATCCAATAACAGACAAAACTACTCTACATAACCTTTTAAAAAGACAAGAAGTAACAGTTCAAAGCTTAAAAACTTTTATAAAAAATAACTACTCAAAAGAAGTAGAAGAAGAAGTTGAAATAATGATAAAATACGAAGGTTATATCAAAAAAAGTGAAGAAGAAGCCAAAAAATTACAAGATTACGAAAAAATAACTTTAAAAGAAAACATTGATTATAACAAAATACCTAATTTAGCACTTGAAGCAAGAGAAAAACTAAACAAAATAAAACCTACATCAATAGGACAAGCAATGAGAATAAGTGGAGTAAATCCAAGTGATATAAATATGATTATGATTTTTTTAAAAAGAGGTAAAAATGAATAAAGAACAATTTAAAGAAGAACTAAAAAAATTAAACATAGAACTAACCAAAAAACAAGAACAGCAACTAGAAAAATACTATGAATTATTAATAGAAGAAAATAAAAAAACAAATTTAACAAGAATAACACAAAAAGATGAAGTATATCTAAAACACTTCTATGATTCATTAACTATAACAAAAGTAATTGATCTAAACCAAAATTTAAGTTTAATAGACATAGGAACAGGTGCTGGTTTTCCAGGATTGGTTTTAAAAATAGTCTTCCCTACCCTAAACATAACTTTATTAGATTCATTAAATAAAAGAATAGAATTTTTAAATAAAGTAATAAAAGAATTAAATTTAAAAAACATAAAAACAGTAAACAGTAGAATAGAAGACTATCAAAAAGAAACCTTTGACATAGTAACTTCAAGAGCAGTAGCAAAAACAAATATACTTCTAGAACTATCCTGTAAATTACCAAAAACAAATGGATATTTCATATTTTTGAAAGCAAACATAGAAGAAGAACTAAAAGAATCACAAAATGCTATTAAAGAATTAAATCTTACTATAGAAAAAAAAGAAACATTTAATTTACCAATAGAAAACAGTCAAAGAACAATTTTAAAAATAAAAAAAATATCCCCTATTCCAACTAAATATCCAAGAAATTTTGCAAAAATCAAGAAAAAACCATTGTAAAATTTCTTTTTTTATTATAAAATGTTAACATAGAAGAAGTATAAAAAGAATAGAGGGATTAATATGAATTTAGAAAAAGAAATTTTTGATATATCCTTACAAGATATCATTCCAAATAGATTTCAACCAAGAGAAATGTTTGATGATGAAGCACTTCAAGAGCTTTCACAATCTATAAAAGAACATGGAGTAATTCAACCAATAATAGTAAGAAAAGTTGGAGATAAATACGAAATAATCGCAGGAGAAAGAAGATTTAGAGCATCACAACTTGCAGGAAAAGAAACGATTCCCGCTTTAATAAGAGATATTGATGATAAAGAAGCTGCAAAAATAGCACTTTTAGAAAATCTTCAAAGAAGTAATTTAACTCCAATCGAAGAAGCAAAAACATATCAAACAATTCTAAAACTAGATAATATAACTCAAGAAGAATTAGCTCAAAACTTAGGGAAATCACAAAGTACTATAGCAAACAAACTAAGATTATTAACACTAGATGAAGAAGTTCAAACAGCACTTCTTAATTCTCAAATTTCAGAAAGACATGCAAGAAGTTTAATCGGGTTAGATCATTCTAGACAAAAAGAATTATTACATAAAGTAATAAACGAAAAGTTAACAGTTAGGCAACTTGATGAAGAAATAATATCAAATGCAACAGGACAAACATTAGGAAATAATCAAATTCAAATGCCAAGACCACAAAATTTATCAGAAGGGAGAATTCCTATGGATATGAATCAAAATCCAGTAGTACAAAACCCAATATTTGCAAGTCCAATTTCAGAAAATAATGAACAAGCAAGAGAAACTAATCTTAGCAACAACAATATAATAAAGGAACAAATAAATAGTGAAAACTCAGTGGAAATTCCACAAATGAATCAAGTTAATCAAAACATTAATGAACTTAATCTACCTAATACAAATAATATAGAGTCTCAAGAAACATTTAATAACGAAAATCATCAAAACAACATGGTTCAAGACTCATCACCACAACTAGATCCAGTCATGCCAAATAAAGAACCAGAATTACCAAAAAATAATATTTTTGATAAATTAAGAGTTCAAAACGTAGAACAAACACAACAACCAGATCCAGTCATGCCAAATGAAGAACCAAAACTACCAAATTTAGAAACACAAAATACGCAATCAGTATCTAATATAGAACAAGCACCTAGTATAATAAATCAACCAACTGTTGTTCAAAGTGAAAAGCAACCAGAAACACAAAATTTTAATAATATATATGACTTAAGATTTGCTATAAATAACTTTAGACAAGCAATTCAAAACACAGAAAAATTTGGATTCAAAATAAAAGCTGAAGAATATGACAGCGAAGACAAGTATCAAATAGTCATAGAAATAGAGAAAAAAGATTAAAGCTCAAACAAAGAGCTTTTTTAAATATAAAATTATAAAAAACCTTTAAAAAAATATAAATATTTGATAAAATAGTAATAGCAAAAAAAGGAATAGGTGGTAACAAAATGGGAAAAGTAATATCTTTAATAAATCAAAAAGGCGGAGTAGGAAAAACTACCACAAGCATAAATTTATCTGCATCTCTTGCACTTCTAGGTAAAAAAGTACTATTAATAGATTTAGATCCACAATGTAATGCAACAACAGGAATAGGTTTAAACAAAGGTGATATAGAAAAAAGTATTTATAATGTTTTCAATGGAACATCAACAATTCAAGATGCGATAGTAAAAACCAAATATAAAAACTTATATGTTCTTCCAGCAAACATTAATTTAGCAGGAATAGATATAGAATTAGAACAAACTGAAACCTTAGAATCAGTTTCAAAATCAGAAAGATTAAAAGAACATATAAACAAAATAAAAGATTTATATGATTATATAATAATAGATTGTCCTCCAGCACTAGGAATAATAACAACTAATGCCCTAACAGCTTCAAATTCAGTAATTATTCCAGTT
Organism: uncultured Mycoplasma sp.; assembly: GCA_964455135.1. Taxonomy (GTDB): domain Bacteria; phylum Bacillota_I; class Bacilli_A; order RF39; family UBA660; genus UMGS1449. The sequence goes on along the minus strand of CAYVXN010000001.1, from coordinate 17,341 downwards.
CAATGTGAATATTTCGCATTAGAAGGAATAACCCAATTATTAAAAGCAATAATGTATACTCAAGCAAACTTAAATCCAAACCTAACAATTGAAGGAGTTTTACTTACAATGCTTGATGCCAGAACAAATTTAGGTCTAGAAGTAGTTGAAGAAATAAGAAGCTACTTTAAAGATAAAGTTTATAACACAATAATACCAAGATTAATCAGATTAACAGAAGCACCATCACATGGAAAACCGATCGTAGCATACGATCCAAAATCAAGAGGCTCAGAAGCCTATTTAAATTTAGCCAAAGAGGTGATAAAAGGAAATGGAACAAACTAAAAGAAGAGCATTAGGACGTGGACTAGAAGAATTATTTAATATTGAAGATATCAACTATAACAAAATGGAAGAAAAGATAATGGAAAAGGCAAAAGAAGAAGAAATTAAGGAAATACCAATAAACAAACTAAGAGTAAATCCTTATCAACCAAGAAAAACATTTAATCAAGAATCATTACAAGAATTAGCAGAATCTATAAAAGAACATGGGGTAATTCAACCAATTATTGTTAAAAAAAGTATAAAAGACTATGAAATAGTTGCAGGTGAAAGAAGATTTAGAGCATCACGTCTTGCAGGAAAAGAAACAATTCCTGCAATAGTAAAAGATTTTACCGATGAACAAATGATGGAAATAGCGGTACTAGAAAACCTTCAAAGAGAAAATTTAAACTCAATTGAAGAAGCTCAAGCCTACGAAACACTTATGAAAAATCTAAATTTAACTCAAGAGCAACTATCAAAAAGAGTTGGTAAAAGCAGAAGTTACATAACAAATCTACTAGGATTACTAACACTTCCAGAAGAAGTAAAAAACTTAGTAAAACAAGAAAAAATAACAACAAGTCATGCTAGAGCCCTATCAAAATTAGAAAATAAAGAAAAAATTATAGATTTAGCAAATAAAATAATAAATGAAAACTTAAATGTTAGACAAATAGAGGAAACAACAAAAGAAGAAGAATTTACAAAAAAAGTAAAACAAATAACACAAAACAAACACAATGAATATAAGCACATAGAAAGAGAACTTTCAGATTATCTAGGAACAAAAGTAAAAATAAAACCAAAAAAAATAGAAATAAATTATGAAAATGAAAGTGATTTAAACAGAATACTAGAAATAATAAATTTTAATAAGTAGGTGGTAATATGCTATTAGATTTTCTAAAATACCTAATAGAAAAAGATATTCATTTAATAATTATTTATATCTTTTTAGGATGGTTAATATATCAAATTCTAAAAACAATAATTATAAATCAAACCAAAAAATTAAAAAAGAAACGTCAATTAACCATGCAAAAACTTATATTAAATACAATAAAATATGTAATAATAATATTAGTTTCAGCAGCAACACTAAATATACTTGGAGTAAATGTAACATCAATAGTCGCAGGACTAGGAGTAGCATCAGTAATTCTTAGTTTAGCTCTAAAAGACGTAATGCAAGATGTTTTAGCAGGTTTTTCAATTATAATGGAAGATCAATTTGACATAGGAGATTTAGTAGAAATAAATGGATTTACAGGAACAATAATAGATTTAGGATTAAAAAGTACAAAAATCAAAAGTTATGAAAATACAGTAAAAATAATTTCTAATAGAACAATAACTGAAGTAATAAACTACTCTAAATCGAACCCAAATTTAACAATAGATATTCCAATTCCTTACGAAATAGATAACAAATTAGCAGATAAAGTTATATCTAAAATAATAAAAAGAATAGAAAAAGAATTAACTTCCATAAAAGGAGAAGTAGAACTTTGGGGCTTAAATAAATTTGCAGAATCTCACATAGAATATAGGATGATTATTCCAGTGGAAATAAATACACAATTTTCTGCAAAAAGACAAATAAATAGAATAATAAAAGAAGAATATGATAAAGAAAGCATTTCTGTTCCTTACAACATAATTGAGGTAAAAAATGGATAAAAACTATACAATAGGAACAAAAGTAACAATGAAAAAGGCTCATCCATGTGGCACAAACCTATGGGAAATAGTAAGACTTGGAGCAGACATAAAATTAAAATGTATAAATTGTGGAAGAACAGTTATGATACCAAGAATAGAATTTAATAAAAAATTAAAAAAAATAATTGAGGAGTAAAAATATGGCAAAGAAGAAAAAAAACAAAAAATTAAAACTACATCCAGTAACAAGTTTTATTATCTTAATAATAGCAACAGTTTTATTAAGCGCTATCTTATCACTATTTAATGTATCAGCTTCTTACGATAGTATAAATTTAAAAACTAATGAATTAGAACAAACTATAGTAACAGTAAAAAACATGTTATCTTACGATGGAATAAAATCAATGATAAGTAATGCTTCCACTAATTTCATTAGTTTCACTACTGTAAGTACCTTAATAATCACTTTAATAGGAGTTGCTGTTGCAGAAGAAACAGGATTAATACAAACATTTATGAAAAGAAAACTGGCAAAACTAAATCCTAAAATTATAACTTTCATCCTTTTCTTACTTGCAGTATTTTCTAGCATCGTAAATGAAGTTGGTTATGCTGTATTAATACCACTTGGAGCACTTTTATTCTTGTTTAATGGAAGAAACCCACTAGCAGGAATAGCAACAGCTTTCGCAGGAGTGGCATTCGGTTATAGTGTAAGTTTTTTTGTCGGAGCAACAGACATGTCACTACTTCCATATACTATAAGTGCAGCCAATCTAATAGATGAAACATTCTATGTAAGAATGACCTCTAACCTATTTATTATGATCTTCTCTTGTATTGTAATCTCCATAATAGGAACAATCATAACAGAAAAATACATAGTAAAAAAAATAGGTAGATACGTATCTAAGAAAAAAGATGATTTAGATCAAACAAAAGAAATAGAATATTTAGATCTTCAATACGAAGAACAAAAGAAAATAAAAGAAGAAGAAAAAGAAAAAAAAGGATTAAAATATGCTTTTATTGCTTCAATAATCATAACAATAATTTTTATATATATGATAATACCAGGTCTTCCCCTATCAGGAGCATTACTTGACCAAACAGAAAAATCTTATGCATATCAATTATTTGGAGATTCATCATATTTAGAAGCTGGATTCACTTATATGCTTGCCATATTCTTAATAATAACAGGAATAGCATATGCAATTGGAGCAAAATCAATAAAAGATGATAAAGAATTATTTCAAAAATTGACAAAACAATTAAGCAACTTAGGTATACTTTTAGTAATGATCTTTTTTGCAGCACAATTTATAGCAATTTTTAAAGAAACAAATATAGGAACAATAATAGTAGTATGGCTATCAGGAATCTTAAAAACAGTTTCCCTATCTGGAATACTTCTAATAATTGTAGCAATCATAGTAATAGCAATATCTAACCTTTTTGTACCAAGTACAATGACAAAATGGATGATAATCTCCCCTATTCTAGTTCCTGCTATGATGCAGCTAAATATGTCTCCTCAATACTCACAATTCATTTTTAGAGCAGCAGAATCAATGACAAATGGAGTAACTCCCCTTTTAGCATACTTCATAGTATACATAGGTTACTTAAACATTTATAACCGAGAAGAAAAGAAAGTATATGGGATAAGAGATGGAATTAAATTAATGACACCATATCTTATAGCTCTGTCAATAGCGTGGATAGCAATCCTATTATTATGGTATTTAGTTGGATTACCACTAGGACCAGGAGCATACCCAGTATTGTAACAAGGAGGTAAAATATGAGTTTAAAAGCAGGAATTGTAGGACTTCCCAACGTTGGGAAGTCAACACTTTTTAATGCAATAACAAAAAAAGATATACTAATAGCAAATTATCCCTTTGCAACAATTGATCCAAACATAGGGATAGTAAACGTACCAGATGAAAGACTAAATAATTTAGCAAACATTTATAATCCAAAAGAAATAAAACCAGCTTCATTTGAATTTGTAGATATCGCAGGTATAGTAAAAGGAGCATCTGAAGGAGAAGGATTAGGAAACAAATTTCTATCTCATATAAGAGAAGTAGACGCTATTTGTGAAGTAGTACGTTGTTTCGAAAACAAAGAAATAACTCACGTCGAAGGAACAGTAGACCCAATAAGAGACGTAGAAATAATAAACCTAGAATTAGCACTCGCAGATCTAGAAATAGTATCTAATAGAATAGATAAAATAAAGAAAAAAGCCCAAACAACAAAAGATAAAGAAACTCTGATAGAGCTTACAGCACTAGAAAAATCAAAAGAAGCTTTAGAAAAAAACACTCCTTTAAGATTAATAAAATATGAAGAAGAAGAATTACTTTCCTTAAAATCATTCAATTTATTGACACTAAAACCACACATATACCTAGCAAACATAAGTGAAGAAGAAATAAATAGTCCTAATGAATATGTTGATAAACTAACAGAATACGCAAACAAAGAAAATTCAAAAGTAATAACAGTATCAGCAAAAATAGAAGCAGAACTAGCAGAACTAGAAGATGAAGATAAAAATGAAATGTTAAAAGAACTTGGTATAGAAAAAAGTGGTCTAGATAAACTAATAGAAACAACGTATAGTCTTCTAGGACTTAAAACGTATTTTACCGCTGGCCCACAAGAAGTAAAAGCATGGACATATAAAGATGGAACTAATGCTAAAAAATGTGCTGGAATCATTCACACTGACTTTGAAAAAGGTTTTATAAAAGCAGAAGTAATAGCTTATAAAGATTTAATAGAAGCAGGAGACGAACAAAAAGTAAAAGAACAAGGAAAACTAAGATTAGAGGGAAAAGACTATATAATGCAAGATGGAGATATATGTCACTTTAGATTCAATTTATAAAAAAGTAAAACAAACAAGTTAGCTATCAAAAAGCCAACTTGTTTTATATTAAAAAAAAGAGTTGATATTAACAAAACACCACATTAGCACATATAAATTCTTGTATTTTCAATAAAAAAACTATATAATTATAGTAATAAGAACGGAGGAATTTTTATGAAATATTTTTTTGCTGGAATTGAAGGTTCAGGAATGTCAGCACTTGCATCAATGCTTCACGATTCTGGAAATTACGTAACCGGTTGCGATGACGCTAAAGTTTATTCATTTACTTTAGCAGAACTAGAAAAAAGAAATATAAAAGTCTACAAAACTGCAGAAGCTTTAGAAAAAGATATGATCTATGTTTATAGTTCTGCAATACACGAAGATCACTATTCATATAAAAAAGCAAAAGAACTCGGATGCAAAATGTATGAATATTATCAAATGATCGGAGAATTAACCAAAAAATACGACACCATTTGCATAAGTGGAACTCATGGAAAAACAACAACAACAGCAATGCTCTCTAATATATTAAAAAATACAATTGGAACTAATTACTTAATAGGAGATGGAACTGGGGTAATAGATAAAAATTCCAATAATTTTATAGTAGAATCCTGTGAATTTGATAGACATTTATTAAACTATTATCCAAAATATACAATAATCACCAACATTTTTTATGATCATGTTGATTGCTATAAAAACATCGATGAAATAATTGAAACATTTCAAAAATTTGTTAATCAAACCGAAAAAAAAGTTATTGCCTGTGGAGATAATGAAAACGTTAGAAAATTAAAATCAGATAAAATAGTATATTATGGTTTTAATGACAACAACGATGTAAAAGCAGTAATAAAAGAACTTCACGCAAGTGGCAGTAGTTTTGATGTTTATATAAAAAATAAATTATTTGGAAGTTTTAATCTAAATATTTTTGGAAAACATATGATCGAAAATTCCCTTGCTTGTATATATATGGCTTATCTAGAGGGAATATCAATTGAAGAAATAACAAAATACTTAAATGAATTTCATGGAGCAAAAAGAAGATTTAGTGAAGAAAAAATAAAAGATGTAATTTTAGTAGATGACTATGCACATCATCCCAACGAAGTTGCAACAGTATTAAAAACAGCCAGACAAAAATATCCTGATAAAGAACTTGTTCCTGTATTAATTCCATATACTATTTCAAGAACAGAAGCTTTCTATAAAGATTTTGCAGAGGTTTTAAAATCTGCAGACAAAGTATATGTAACTGATATAGAACCTGCTAGAGAAAATCCAGAAGATTTTCCTGGAATAACATCAGACTTAATAATTAATGAAATTCCAAATGCTGAACACATCTCAAAAGAAGAAATAAGTAAACTTTATAAACACAAAAACGCTGTAATACCATTCATGGGTTGCAAAGATCCAACATGGTTGATTAATGCGTACAAAGAGGGATTAAAATAATGGAAATGTTAAAACTAGTAGTAGGTCCCTTAAAAACAAACTGCTACATTTTGTATCAAGACAATAAATGTTTAATAATAGATCCAGGAGATGAAGAAAATAACATCATAAAAAAAATAGATAAATTAGGATTAAAACCATTAGGAATATTACTTACTCACAATCATTTTGATCATGCAATGTATGCTGATAGTCTAAGTAATCTATATAAAATACCAGTTTTTGATCATAAAAACCTTTTTGAAGGAACAAAAAAAATAGACCCATTTGAGTTTGAAACAATATACACCCCAGGCCATTCAGATACAAGTATAACTTTTTACTTCAAAGATTATAATTTAATGTTTGTCGGAGACTTTATATTTTATGAAAACATCGGAAGAGTAGACCTTCCAGGAGGTTCCTACCAAGATATGATTACATCACTTGAAAAAATAAAAAAATATAACGATGATATAGTTTTATACCCAGGACACGGCGAAAAAACAACACTTGGTCATGAAAAAAAATATAATCATTACTTTAAGTGAACATGAAAAAAAAGAAGTTAATTAAACTAGCTATTGCACTTTCCTTAATTGCAGTAGTATTATTTATAAGCTATGTCTACATAAGTCCTATATATAACAAAGAATTAATAAATAGTATAGATGTAAAAAGTTATGACAATAAAACAAAAATTATAAAACTAGAAATAAAATTTACAAAAAATCATTCCTATATTTACTGTAAAACAAATAACTCAAAAATAAAAATAAAAAACAAAAAATGCACTTTAGAATTAACAGAAAAAGATATTAACAATATATATTTAACCAGAGGACCTATAAAAAGAAAAATATCAGTAGAAAATTTAGTTTTAAATATAGAAATTCCAAAAAAAGTATACTTAGCAAAAGGAGAAACATACAAACTTACTCCTGTTATAGATACAATTAATAGTACCGCTGAAATAGAATATAAATCTGATAATGAAAAAATAATTTCTGTTTCAAAAAACATAGTAAAAGCTAATAAAACAGGCACATCTTCAGTAAGTATTTATCTAAATGGCAAAAAACAAAAAAGTATAGAATTTGAAGTAACTAATTTAATAAACAAAAGAACAAAAAAAATAAATAATGAAAAACCATATTTACCTTGTAATGTTTATACAGAAGAAGAAGCAAAAAAATTAGATGAAATTTTAGAAAACAGAATTGAAAATGTTGGGGGATACAAAACAAGAGCAGCAGTAGTCGAAGCAATTAGATTTTTAACCCTTGATTTAAAATATAAAATAGACTATTTCTTCGAAAATGGAAGAATTACTGGTGGAATGCATTATGCAGATGGTGAAGGAAGATATTATCATAAAGGCCTTTATCTTCACGATTACAAAAAGAAAAGTATTGAAAGTTCCTATGCAGGACCAGCAATCTGGGGATGTCCTCTGAAAAACTTTGAAGATTATCCACCAAAATATAGAAGCAATTCATATAATAACAACGGACTTGATTGCAGTGGCTTTGTTTCGTGGGCAATCTTAAATGGAGGATTCGATGTAGGAGACAAAGGTGCTGGAGACAATCTTGAAGACGATACAGAATTAAATGATGTTGGAGATAAAGTAGAATTAACAGATGAACTAATGAAATCAGGTAAAGTAAAAGCAGGAGATATAGTAGGAATATGGGGCCATATAGCAATAATCGCAGGCATAGATAGTGAAAATGCTTATGTAGCAGAATCGCTTTGGACATATGGCGGAGTTGTTGTAAATACTTATAAATTAGATGAATTAGATGAAGAATTTGTCCAAGTAACTTTAATGGACAAAGTATACAAAAAAGATGGAAAATACACTAACATTTGGTATTAGTAGAACAAAAAAGATAAATTAAACGAATAAGTATAAGTTTTAAAACAATTTATTTATTTTTTAATTATATCTTTTTTATTTTTTTATAATATTAAATAACAAAAACTTTATGTTGCATAAAACACCAACATTTGGTATAATGTGAAGGTCTATGCAAGGGAGATGTAAAAATGGATAAAATATTAAACATAGCAGTAGTAGCACACGTTGACGTAGGAAAAAGTACCTTAGTAGATGCTTTACTTTCTCAGTGTGGCGCCCTAGAAAAAGAATTAGAAACTCATCAAATAATGGATAGCAATGATCTAGAAAAAGAACGTGGGATAACAATTTATTCAAAAAATTGTTCAATAAGATATAAAGATTACAAAATAAATATAGTAGACACTCCAGGACACGCAGATTTTTCATCAGAAGTAGAAAGAATCATAAAAACAGTAGATACAGTAATACTAATGGTTGATTCAAAAGAAGGAGTAATGCCACAAACAAGATTCGTATTAGAACAAGCACTAAAAAACAACTTAAACCCTATTCTTTTTATCAATAAAATAGATAAAAAAGATGCTAGAATAGATGATGTAGTAAATATGACTTTTGATTTATTTGTAGAACTTAATGCAAATGACAAACAACTTGATTTTCCTATCGTATATGGAATAGCAAAACAAGGAATAGCAAAAATAAATTTAGAAGATGAAAGTAGTAGCATTTTTCCTCTTCTTGATACAGTCATAGAAAATACAAAGCTACTCGAAGGAACAGAAACAGATCCATTACAACTTCAAATATCATCACTTTCTTATGATGACTATTTAGGAAGACTTGGAATTGGAAGAATAACTAAAGGAATTATAAAAACAGGCATGATGGTAGCAATTAGTAAAAATGATGGTACTACAGAAAATGTAAGAATTAACAAAATTTTTGTAAACGAAGGAATAAAAAGAAAAGAAGTTAAAGAAGCAAGATATGGTGACATAGTAATAACAGCATCATCTCCAGACATTAAAGTTGGAGATACAATTTGTGACAAAGATAATATAATTCCACTTGACCCTATTATTATTGAAGAACCTACTCTTTCTATGAATTTCTTAGTAAATTCCTCACCATTTGCTGGTAAAAGTGGTAAATTTCTAACAAATCGTCATATCAAAGAAAGACTAGATAGAGAACTAGAAACAAATGTAGGATTAAAAGTTGAAGAATTAAAAGACAGCGATGGATATAAAGTATCAGGACGTGGAGAACTTCACTTATCTATTCTTCTTGAAAATATGCGTCGTGAAGGATATGAACTTAGTGTTTCAAAACCAGAAGTATTATTTAAAGAAATAGATAACATAAAATGCGAACCTTTCGAAGAAGTATTAATAAATTGTCCAAATGAATATGCTGGTACAATTATAAATGACTTAAACGAAAGAAAAGGAATAATGGAATCTGTTACAAATGATGATAATTATACTAAACTTACCTTCCTAGTTCCTACTCGAGGATTAATAGGATATCGCAGTAGTTTTATTACCAATACTAAAGGCGAAGGTATCATGGTAAGAAGTTTTCATAGTTTTAAACCATACGTTGGTTTCATAAAAAGAAGAAAAAACGGTGTTTTAGTATCAATGGAAGATGGTAAAACTATGGCATATTCCCTATTTAATCTAAGTGACAGAGGTACAATGCTTGTAGGGCCAAGTGTCGATGTATATAAAGGAATGATAATTGGAATTCATAATCGTGACAATGACTTAAATGTTAACCCTTGTAAAAACAAACAACTTACTAATACAAGAGCAGCAGGATCAGACGAAGCTCTTACTCTAATTAAACCTAAAATATTTACATTAGAAGAAGCCTTAGAATTTATCGAAGATGATGAACTTGTTGAAGTAACCCCAGAGGCTATTAGACTTAGAAAAAAGATTTTAGACGATAAAGAAAGATATAGAAATAAAAAATAATTTTTACAAAAAGATTAACAAAATAAAAAAAATTGGATCTAACATAATCCAATTTTTTTTATAAACAACAAAAATTATTTTAACTTTGCTTATCTCTATAATCCTCAAGTTTTTCCAAAACTTCATCATCAGGATTATCAAATTCATCAAAAGTTATACCAGCTTCGTAAAGTTCATAATCATTTAAAAGTCCAATATCATTCATTAAATAATACAAATATTCACGATTTATACTATCGTCATCCTTACGTCTTATCATAACTTTTCTCCTCTCTAATCGGTTCAGTACCCTCTAAATAATATAAAATTTTTTTATTTTCTTTATCACTACTAACAACATTACCAGTAATCGGATTAACTAAAACCCCTACTACATCCTCTGGCACTTTATACCAAGTTGCTTCTTTATTTTTAAAAAATTCTTCCATAGTAGTAATCCAAGATTTTTTATTACCAATAGTAACATCAGTTGAAATATCAGAACTATCATCGTAACCAGCCCAAGAAGCAAAAACAACTTCTGGAGTATAACCAACAACCCAAGAATCAGTATCAGTACTTCCTGTTTTAATAGCGTATTTATTAGTAATATTAGGTGCCATACTTATGCAAGTTGGATAAGTATAATCAATTAAATTAAAATCATAAGTTCCTGTAAGAAGTTCACTAATAATAAAAGTAACATCACTATTAAAAATAATTTCCTCTTTTTTTTTCTCATATTCATATAAAACATTTCCATTTTTATCAACCACCTTAGAAATTAAATGAGGCTCTACTTTTTTACCACCATTACTAAGAGCAGAATACAAAGCAGATAATTCCATTATATTAACCTCATACGTACCCAAAGCAAGCGAAGGAGATTTATCAATTTTTGAAGTAAGCCCACCCTTTTTTAGTGTATTATATAATTCATCTTCTCCTAAAAACAAATGAGTTTTAACAGCATAAATATTATCAGAATAAGCAATTGCAGCGGCAAGAGAAATTTCTTTGTTAGCGTAAATATTACCATAATTTTTCGGAGAATATGTCTTTTTATTATCAAAATAAAAACTAGTTTCTTTACTAAAAAATGTAGTACTAGCAGTAAAACCATTTTCAATAGCTTTATAATACAAAAAAGGTTTTAACGTAGAACCAGGTTGTCTATAAGAATTAATAGCACGATTAAACTGACTTTTTCCATAATTAATTCCCCCAATTAATGCAATAATTCCCCCATTATTTGGATTCATCATTATTTTTGAAGTCTCTACTCTATCATCAGTAGCATTCTCTTTCAGTCCCTTTTCTAATGATTTTTGAGCATCGACATCTAAAGTAGTATAAATTTTAATATTGCCAGTATCCAAATAACTACTAGGAATGCTATCTAAACTATTAAGCTCATTCATAACAGCATCGTTATAATAAATAAGTGAAGTAAGATCATTTCCAAACTCATCATTTTTAAAAACAAGTTTAACATCATAAGCATTATCCCTTTCACGCTCATTTATATAATCATTATTATACATTCTCTCCAACACCACATTTTGTCGTTTTTTAGACAGTTCATAATTATCAATCGGAGAATAATCAGAAGGACTATTTGGAATACCTGCAAGTATAGAAGCCTCAGCTAAAGTAAGATCCTTAACATCCTTATTAAAATAATACTTGCTAGCATTACTAATTCCATACATTCCATGACCATAATTAATAGTATTAAGATAACCTTCTAAAATTTCATCCTTAGTATAATGAGCCTCAAGTTCATAAGTAAGCCACATTTCCTTCCATTTTCTAGACCAAGACTTTTCAAAATCTAAAAACAAGTTTTTAGCATATTGCTGTGTAATAGAAGAAGCCCCCTGCTCTACCTGACCAGAAGCAATATTAACCAAAAGAGCTTTAGCAATTCTAGGAAAATCAAATCCCCAATGTTTATAAAAATTTTTATCTTCAACACTAATTGTAGCATTAATAATATTATCATTCATATCACTTAAAGAAACCCAAGAATCATTTCCATTTCCTTGAAAAACAAGATTTTTTTTATTATCATAAACAGAAAATGCATTAGCATCACTAATATCAAGTTTTGGAGTTATAACAGCATACAAAAACCCTATCAAATTAAAACAAATAAAAACAAATATCAAAACAAGCATACATTTAATAGTAATTTTACAAACTTTAGTTTTCATAACAAGGCTCCTTTTCTAGAATTAGTATGAAAAAAAATCAAAAAAATATGTAAAATAATCAAAAGATATGCTATAATCCTACTGAAATGGTGATGACATGAAAGAATTAATTAAAGAAATACAAAAAATTAAAGTATACATAGAAGTAAATGAATATAAAATAAATAATAATGGTACAAAATATAATGAAATAATTCACTGCACAGACAACAATGATAACATTACAAAAATATCTTTTGACCTCAAAAATAATATTTTAACAAGAGAAAATGAAGAAATAGAAATGAATATAGATTTTCTAAATAAACAAATAAAATACCATTTAAAACAAGAAAACAAAAGCACAACTTTTCCAATAAAAATAAACAAATTTAACAAAGAAAAAACCAAAATAATAGGAATTTATCAAATAGAAAACGACATATTTAAGCTAAAAATAGAATATAAAATAATTTAAAGTAAAAATTTCATAGACATTTCACTAATTTTTCGTTGACTAATTATAACAAACAAGTTATTATTAATTATCGATAGGAGAAAAAAACAATTTTCCTAAAACATACTAAGAAACAATAACATATATTAACATATAATGATTAAAAGAAAGGGTGTAATTATGGCAAAAAAATTAACAAAAGAAGACTTAGAATTAATGTCTTATAATGATATTGCAATTTTTTTATTAAAAGAAACAAAAGAACAATCTACTTTAGAGATATTTAGTAAAATAGTAGAAATGTTAGAACTACCAAAAAGTACATTAGAAAGTAAAATAGGGGAATTTTACACTGCACTAACCAACGATAAAAGATTCATTCTCCTTGAAAACGGAAATTGGGATTTAAGACAAAACCACAAATCCACAAATATTACTTTAGAAGAAGACTTAGAAGATTACGAAGAAGATATTGAAGATTATGATGATATAGAAACGGAAAAAGAACCAGAGGAAACCTTTATAGAGGATACAGATGATGATATTTCAGATGTAACTGAGGAATATAAAAACTTAGTAATTGTAGATGAAGATAGCCTAGAAGAAAACTAGAAGGTGATAATATGATAGATAGATTAGAAAATATCGAAAAAAAATATGAAGAATTAACAAAAGAATTAACAAAGCCAGAAACACTTCAAAATGTTAATTTATTAACAGAACTATCAAAAAAACAAAGTAGTCTTGAAGAAACAGTATCTTTATATAGAACATATAAACAAGTATTAAAAAACATAACAGAAGATGAAGAACTACTAAAAGATCCTGAATTAAAAGATATAGCTAAAGAAGATTTAAAATCTTTAGAAGAACAAAAACAAGACTTAGAATCAAAATTAGAAATTCTACTACTTCCAAAAGATGAAAATGATGAAAAAAACGTCATAATGGAAATAAGAGGAGCAGCCGGAGGAGATGAAGCTAATATCTTCGCCGGAGATCTTTTTAGAATGTATCAAAGATACTCAGAAAAGCAAAATTGGAAAATAGAAATAATAAACGCTGAAGAATCTTCAAGTGGAGGCTTCTCTCAAATAGAATGTTTAATCAAAGGAACGGGTGTTTATTCAAAATTAAAATACGAAAGTGGAGCTCACAGAGTTCAAAGAATTCCACAAACAGAGTCTGGTGGCAGAATCCATACTTCAACAGCAACAGTAATAGTAATGCCTGAAGAAGAAAATGTAGAAATAGAAGTAAAACCTGAAGACATCAAAGTAGATGTTTATAGAAGTGGCGGAGCAGGGGGCCAATCAGTAAACACTACAGATTCAGCAGTAAGAATGACACACTTACCAACAGGAATAGTAGTAACTTGTCAAAATGAAAGAAGTCAGTTGCAAAACAAAGAAAAAGCACTTCAAATTCTAAAATCAAAAATATATGAAGAACAAAAAAGAAAACAAGAAGAAGAATCAGGAATAGAAAGAAGAAGCAAAATAGGAACTGGAGATAGATCAGAAAAAATAAGAACTTACAACTATCCTCAAAATAGAGTAACAGATCACAGAATAGGATTAACTCTAAACAAATTAGATAGAATAATTGAAGGAGAATTAGAAGAAGTAATAGAAAGTCTAATCTCTGAAGATCAAAAAAGAAAGTTACAAGAAAATGAAGATTAAAGAAATATTACAAGAAGAAAATATAGAAAAAGAACAAAAAAAACTTGCCTTAGAGCAAGTTTTAAATCTATCTAAACCAGAAATTATTCTAAACAAAGAAAGAAAACTAACAAAAAAAGAGTATAAATCTTATCAAAAAATAATAAAAAAACTTCAAAAAGATATACCTATTCAATATATAACAAACAAAGCCTATTTCTATGGAGAAGAATTTTTTGTTAATAAAAATGTTTTAATTCCAAGACCAGAAACAGAAACCTTAGTAAAAGATACACTAACTCTAATAGATAAACATTTTAAAGATAAAAACTTAAAAGTATTAGATATAGGAACAGGCTCTGGAATAATAGCAATAACTCTAAATAAAGAAAATAAAAATCTAAAAATAACAGCAACAGATATATCAAAAAAAGCTCTAAAAGTATCTAAAAAAAATCAAAAAACTCATCAAACAGATATAAAATTTATAAACACAGATTTATATAAAAACATAAAAGATGAATTTGATATAATCATAAGTAATCCTCCATATATAAATGAAAATTCAAAACAAGTACAAAAACAAGTCATAAAAAATGAACCACACCTAGCATTATTCGGAGGAAAAGATGGATTAGACTTTTACAGAAATATACTAAAAGACATAAAAACCATCACAAAAAACAAACACATCATTGCTTTTGAAATAGGAGAAAATCAAGGTGAAAAAATAGAAAAACTAATCAAAAAACAATTTCCAAAAGACAAAGTAATAATAAAAAAAGATTACAATGGTTTTGACAGATATATATACTCTGTAAGTATTTGACAATCCCAAAAAAATTTAGTAAAATTTTTACAATAGGAAGCGATGTAAAATGGAAAAAATATTAATAGGAATAAAAGATAAAGATCAAATAATTTTAGTAGTATATAAAAATGAATCATTCTTAATAAGCTCTAATAATTTATCAAAAGAATTTAACAAAATTGAAGAAAAATATCCAGGTTTTAAACAAGAATATTTTTGTCCCAATTCAACAAGAATACTATCAAACAAAGAATTAGACAATTA
This sequence comes from uncultured Mycoplasma sp., assembly GCA_964455135.1. Lineage (GTDB taxonomy): Bacteria > Bacillota_I > Bacilli_A > RF39 > UBA660 > UMGS1449. The sequence goes on along the minus strand of CAYVXN010000001.1, from coordinate 1,806 downwards.
TCTTGAAAAAATAAATCAATCAAAAGAAAATATACAAAATTTTGACCAAAAAATAAGTCAGCAAACAAATACAAAAATATCAAATACAAAGATATATGAAAAAGTAATTAACAGATGTAAAGAAGATATCATTCTCGGAAAACAAATAAAATTAATGCATTCCGAATATAGTCTAGGAGATACAATGTATGCAACTCAAGATGTAGGAAAAAGAAGAAATAACCAAGAAGATTCAGTGATTATCTTAGAACACCCTTTAAACAACGATTTTAAATTACTTGCAGTATCAGATGGAGTTGGAGGAAATGCCGGCGGAGAACTTGCAAGTAGTCATATAGTTGCAAAACTTACCAGTTGGTTCGAAAATCTAAATCCAAATTTATATAACGACATAGAACAAGTAAAAACATCTCTTAATAATATGTTACCATATATTTTAAAAGATTTAGAAGCTCCAAAAGAGGCATCTGCAACACTATCGGCAGTCATAATAGGAAAAGATAAAACTCTAATAACAAATATTGGAGATTCAAGAGTATATTCTATGAAAAACCAAAAAATCATACAAGAAACAATAGATGACTCAATAGTACAAAAAATGTTTGAAACAAAAGCGATTCCAAACAAAGAATTAATGAGATTTAACAGAAACAGCAACATAATAACAAATAGCATTAGTAAACAAAAAGAATCAATAGAGCCATCATATTCTATAATAAAAAACACAAGTTACGATAGAATAATCGCAGTAAGTGATGGAGTTACAGACTGTATAAGTGAAAAAGAATTAGAAAACTTAATGATGACAAAAAACAAAGAAAAAATGACTTCTGACATCGTAAATTACGCAATCCAAAACGATAGTTATTTAAAAAAAGCAATAGATAATCTTCCTAAAAAAGAAAAAAGACAAGCGGTTAAAGCTATAAAAAATAATCCAGATATTTATATGAATAAAATAAACGGAGGAAAAGATAATACCACTATTGCAGCATACATAAAAAAATAATGAATAAAATCTAAGAATAAGTATCATTAACTATATAGGTGATTAAATGAAAAAACTTATTCTTTTTATATTATCATTAATTATTTTAATAAACGTAATAGGAGCATACAAAGAAGATTATTATATAATTCCAGATAAATCAATAAGAATTAGAATAATACCAAATAGTAACAATATAAAAGATCAATATCTCAAAAACCAAGTAAAAACAAATCTAGAAATAGAAATAGAAAAAGACTTGAACCACACAAAAACAATAGAAAATTCAAGAAAAATAATTCAAAACAACCTAAATAATTATAAAAAAACAATTCAAAAAGTTCTTAAAAATGAAAATATAAATCAAAACTTTAAAATAGATTATGGTTATCACTATTTTCCAGAAAAAACTTATAAAGGAGTAAAATACAAAGAAGGAGAGTATGAATCATTACTTGTAACACTAGGCAAAGGAAAAGGAGATAACTGGTGGTGCATCTTATTTCCACCATTATGTTCACTCGAAACAGAAGAGAATAATAATGAAAATATTGAATATAGTTTATATATAAAAGAAATGTTTGAAAAATATACAAAATAACATTTCTTTTTTTGTTTTAGTAGTTTCAATAAACCTTAAAAAACAATCAACCAAATATATTATATAATAGCGAGACATTTTTGCAAGTTAACACTTAAGACATTATCATAAATTAATCATAAAAACCTACAAATCTTATTCCCACATCTAGTTTACTACATCCCAAATCAAATAAAGTTTGACAAATTTAGTCAAAAGTGTTATAATAATGCCAATC